>SXTU01000096.1 GCA_005791875.1 Verrucomicrobiales bacterium | reverse complement strand
GGCGGCATGGTGAGGTCGGCGTCGAGGATGAAGAGGATGTCGCCCGTGGCGGCGGCAAAGGCTTCGCGGCAAGCGCTGCCCTTGCCCTTGCCCTGCTGCTTGAGGAGCTTGATGTTGCGCTGCGGATACTTCGCGGCGATGCGCTGGATTTCCTCCCACGTGTTGTCCTTGGAGTGGCCCTCGATGAAGATGATTTCCGTGCCCTTGCCCAGCTCCGGGGTGCGAAGGACGGCGGCCTCGATATTGCCGGACTCGTTCCGCGCGGGGATGACGACGGAGCAGGTGAAATGGCGATCCGGCGGGACGCTTGGGCGCAGGCGAGCGACCATGAATACAGCGAGCGAAAGGTCCGGCAACAATGGGCCAAGCCAGCGATTAAAGAGGCGCTCGACGAGCGGCGTGTTCACCGGCCAGGTGATGCGCGTGTCCTGCTTCACCAACTCCCAGCCGGCAAGGTGGAGAAGGTTCCGCAGGTCGCCGGCAGAGAGCCAATTCTGCTGGAGCGTGGGGGCTTTCTCACCCAAGGACTCTGCCATCGCAAGCGCTGGTTTCCAAAGGTTGTTGAAGAAGTTCAGCACGAGCCGGGTCTTCGGATGCGCGAGGGCGCGCACGCGCTCCAGAACGGCCTGCACGTCCGGCAGGTCGTTCACCAAATCCGACAGGATGATGTAGTCGAACGGCTCGGCGCTGGTGAAGTCGAGTGCTGCAGCGACGCGGAATTCGAGCTGCGGGTGGCGCGCCTTGGCCAGCTCAACCATCGCCGGGCTGAAGTCCACGCCGACGCCGCGGGCGGGCTTCACGGCGGCGAGGGTGTCACCCAGGCCGCAGCCGATCTCGAGCACGCGCTGGCCGGGCGGGATGAGGAAGGCGAAGTGGCGGTTGAGCAGCGTGTGGTAGTGGCGGCCGGCCTCGCGAACGCGCTGCGGGGCGCGTTGCTCGTAGAAGTCGCGTCGGCTGGACATCGGGGCCACTAGCTACCGGAAGCACTGCGGACTGGCGAGCGGCAAATCCGATGCGGCTTGCCGCACGTGCAGCCATTCTGAATCATCTGCCGCGATGTTCGCCGCCTTTTCACCCTTGCTCGCCGCCGCCGCCGTGACGCCTGATCCGCATCCGGCGATGATGCTGCCGTTCGTGCTGCTGCTCGCGGCGATTGCCACCGGGCCGTTCATCAACAAGCACTGGTGGGAGCATCATTACCATCACGTCGCGCTCGGGCTGGGCACGATCACGGCGCTCTACTACACCCTCGCGCTGAACTCGCCGGGGCGGATGCTCCACGTCGGGCACGAATACATCAGCTTCATCGCGCTCATCGGCTCGCTCTTCGTCGTGAGCGGTGGCATTCACATCCGCGTGAAGGGCGAGGCCACGCCGGGCGTGAACTGCGTCTTCCTCCTCATCGGTGCGGTGCTGGCGAACTTCATCGGCACCACCGGCGCGTCCATGCTGCTCATCCGCCCGTGGATTCGGATGAACAAGTATCGCATCACCGCGTTTCACATCGTCTTCTTCATCTTCATCGTGAGCAATGTCGGTGGCTGCCTCACGCCCATCGGCGACCCGCCGCTCTTCCTCGGCTACCTGCGTGGCGTGCCGTTCTGGTGGACGCTGGAGAAATGCTGGCCGGCGTGGGGCGTCGCGGTCTTCGGCCTCATCGCGATCTTCTACGTGTTCGACAGCCGCAACTTCCTCCGCGCGCCCAAGCCCGTTCGTGACAAGGAGACCGCGCAGGAGACATGGAAGGTGGACGGCCTGCACAACCTCGCGTTTCTCGGCCTCATCCTCGGTGCAGTCTTCCTGCGCAACCCGCCCGGCCTGAGCGAGGCGCTCATGGTCGCGGCGGCGGTTGGCTCCTACTTCACCACGCCCAAGCCGGTGCATGAGGCGAACGACTTCACCTTCGCGCCGGTGAAGGAAGTGTCGTGGCTCTTCGTGGGCATCTTCGCGACGATGGTGCCCGCGCTCGACTACCTCGAACTCCACGCGGGCGCGCTCGGCTTGAACAGCGCGATGAAATTCTACTGGGGCACTGGCGCGCTCTCCGGCGTGCTGGACAACGCGCCGACTTACCTGACGTTTCTCGCCGCCGCGATGGGCCAGCAGCATCTCAGCCTGAGCAATACAGCGGACCTGGCCACGTTCGTCGCGCAGCACGGCCAAGAGTTGGTTGCCATCTCGTTGGGCGCGGTATTCTTCGGCGCGATGACCTACATCGGCAACGGCCCGAACTTCATGGTCAAGTCCATCGCGGACGCGGCGAAGGTGAAGACGCCGAGCTTCGGGGAATACTTCTTCCGCTACGCGCTGCCCATCCTCGTGCCGCTCTTCGCACTGGTGGGGCTGCTCTTCTTCTCACCGTGGCGGGTGTTTTGAGGCGCTTGTTTCAACGCAAATGCACAAGGAAGCAAGGTCGCGGAGCGGGCAAGGCAGGCTGGATTCTTTCTGGCTTCGCGTCTTTGCGTTCTTTGCGGCCAACCGGTTTCGGACTTGGGGTTAAACTAGGTTCAAAACGAGCGACTGCTTCTTCTGCTGGCGCAACTGCGCGCTTTCCTGCATCGCCGCGATGTGATCGGCCTCGGAGAGGCTTGGGTTGTTGATGTCTCGGTTCAGCTCGGCCATGCGGCGGTCAATGAAGTCGTTGCGCAGCCGTGTAAGCACATCACGCAGCATCGCGACGCGCGCCTTCTCACGCTCGCCTTGGATTCGCGTCGCGCGCGTGGCATCGGCGCCCTCGCGGGCCTGCGGGCTGGCCAGCATCCGGTCGCTCTCGGCCATCGCCTGCGTGCAAAGCGAGCGCGTGGTGTCGTCCGGCAGTTCGCCAAGCAACTGCGAAGGACTTTGCCACGACTGGTTCGCGTAGGCGGCGAGGCGGAGCGCGACAATTTGCCGGACGCCGAAGTGCGCGAGCCATTCGAGCCGGAGCGTGTTGGCCAGCCACTCCATCTGGTCGTCGCTGTGGAAGAGCGCTTGGAGCAGCCAGAACTCCTGCTTCGAGGGCGGGGCTTCCGGCTCTGATGCCAACGCTTCCTCCGGCGACTGCGTGGCTGCGGGCTGGGCGTCGTAATAGTCGTCCGGGGGTGAGCCGCTGTCGTGATGCTCCGGACTGGTCGGTGGTGGGACAGCGGGCTTCGGACGGGCTGGTGCGGACGCATGCGACGCTTCCGGGCGCAGCACGAACTTGGGTTTCGCGGCGGCGACTTTCTTGAACTCCGCGCGCATGGACTCGGGCGCGACGCCCAGCCGCGCGGCGGTCTTCTGCGCGTATTTGTCCACGGTCACGGCGTCGTTGGTCTTCTGCGTGGCCTCGGCCATCGCCTTGAGGACGGCGGTGCGGCCCTTGTCGGTGGCGATGTCGTGGGTGACGCAGAGGCGGTTGAGAAAGTAGTCGAAGAAGCCTTCCGCGTGCGCGATGAGCTGCTCGAAGGCCGGGCCGCCGTGCGCTTTGATGAATGTGTCCGGGTCGTGCGGCGCGGGCACGGTGGCGACGCGGATGGCGAGGCCGCTCGCGAGCAAGATGTCGAGCGAGCGCACGGCGGCGTTTTGCCCGGCGTTGTCGGAGTCGAAGCAGAGCACGACCTCGTCGGCGTAGCGCTTGAGGATGCGGCAGTGGTCGGCGGTGAGGGCGGTGCCCTGCGGCGCGACGACATTCTTCACGTCGGCCATGAAGCAGGCGATGAGGTCGAGCTGGCCCTCGCAGATGATGGCGCAGTCCTTGTCGGCGACGGCGCGCTTGGATTTGTCCAGGCCGAAGATGACACGGCCCTTGGTGAAGATGGGCGTTTCCGGCGAGTTGACATACTTCGCAGTCTTTTCGTCGCCCGCGAGCACGCGTCCGCTGAAGCCGACGACGCGGCCCTGCTCGTCGCAGATGGGGAACATGAGCCGCCCTCGGAAGCGGTCGTAGAAATGGTCGGCCCCTTCCTTGCGGATGATGAGGCCACCGCGCTCGACGAGGGCGAGATCGAAGTTCTTGGATTTCGCCCAGTTGACCGTGTCGTCCCAGAGGTCGGGCGCGTAGCCCAGGCGGAAGAGCTTCACCGCGTCGGCGGAGACGCCGCGCTTGGCGAGGTAGTCGCGGGCGATCTGCCCGGCGGCGTCATTGGCGAGCGCGGCCTGCCAGCGCTTGCAGATTTCCTCGTGGAGGTGGAGCAGCGACTCCTTCTCGCCGCGCTGCTGCTTGGCGTGCGGGTTGTCCTCGAACTCCAACACGATGCGCGCGCGCTCGGCGAGCCGGCGGACGGCCTCGATGAAGGAGAGGTTTTCGTATTCCTTGACGAAGGAGAACACGTCGCCGCCTTTGTGGCAGCCGAAGCAGTGGAAGATCTGGCGGCCCGGGTTGACGTTGAAGCTCGGCGACTTCTCGCGATGGAACGGGCAGAGCGTGGTGAAGTTTCCCCCCGCGCGCTTGAGCGGCCCGAGGTAGCCGCCGATGACATCCACGATGTCGCTGGCCGCGCGGATTTCCTCGAGCTTCTGCGGTGAGATCAGGCCGGGCATCAGGGGGAATGACCAATGACCAATGACCGATTCCCAGTGAATGCCCAATGTCCGAATGGCCAATGCCCGCCGGTGCTCCCAGTCATTGGGGCTTGGTCATTGATTGGGCGTTGCGCATTGGGCATTGGGCAATTCCGCGCGGCTTCACTTCTTCTCCGGCGGCGGTGTGGGTGCGGGTGGCGGCTTGGGCGTGGAGGTCACATCGTCGAGCACGCGTTGCTGCTGCTTGCCGAGGGTGTTCTCGCTGGGCGCGGCCTTGACGTGGCCGACGGGCGTCATCAACTGGTGCGCGAGATACTGGCGGATGTAGGGGCCGGTGAAGCTGTCGTAAAGCGCCGAGCGCTGCGCCATGCCCCACGAGGGGAGGAGCACGATGCCAACTTCCTTCTTCTGGGCCTTGCGCTCGGCGGCGACCACTGCCGCGTCGAAGTAGCGCGCGCTCATGAGCGAGAGGATGGCGATCCAGATGCAGAGATAACGGATCGCGCCGGCCGCCGTGCCCAGCCGGTATTCCCAGCTGCCGAAGAAGTCGCTGTCCACGAGCTTGTTGCCGGCGCTCTTCTTGATGAAGCTGAACAGGATGGAGACGGCGATGATGACCAGGATGTAGCCGCCCATGTTCGCCCACAGCCGCGGGAGCTTCGTCTGGGCCAGGAGGTCGCCCACCATTCCGTAGAGGAAGCCGGCGGCGACGACGATGACCAGCCATTGCAGGAAATCGAGAAGCTCCTCGGAGATTCCGCGCTTCTTGCCGCGCCAGCAGCCAAACGCGATGACGAGCGCAAGCAGGACATCGAACAGGCCGAACGACGGGCCAGTGGCAGTGGTCTCGCCGGCCTTGGCAGCGGCCGTGGTCGCCGTCTCCGCGACGGCGGCGAGCATCGGAGTCAGTCCGTGGAACCAGCTTCCAGGGTCAACTTGCATGGCTACAACTTGCCGCCTCGTGGCTGGAAAAAGAAGGGGAAATGTGGGCGAACATCTGGTGCAAGCGACACTCCTGAAAACCACTAACCCGCACTGACCCGCACTAATGGAGGCCCGGCACCCGATCTGATTAGTGCCGGTCAGTGCAGGTTAGTGGTTCCGCTCCCGCTCAGGGATTCTCCCGGAGCCAGAAGCGGATGGCGGTGGCCTGCGGGTGCTGCGGGCGCAGCTCCAGCACGCGGAGATAATGCAGGCGCGCCTTGGTCGGCTGCTTGAAATTCTGCGAGCAGAGGTTGGCCACCACGAAGTGCGCGCCCGCGTCGTCAGGAGTTTTTGCGAGCAGCTTCTCCAACTCGGCCGCTGCGTCGCGCAGGTAGCCGCCGCGCTGGAGCGCGAGTGCGAAGTTGAACCGCGCGCTGGCCGAGTCCGGCTCCAGCGCCAGCGCGGTTTCGTAGGCGGCGGTGGACTTCAGCAGGTCGCCCATCTGCGCGGCAACGATGCCCAGGTTGTGATACGCCTCGAAGAACGCGCCGTCCGCCCGGATCGCGCGCTGGTAGGCCGCGACCGCGTCACTGTTCTGGCCGTTGCGCTGCGCGGTGAGGCCTAGCGCGAAATGATTTTGCGCGTCCGCTCGCGCGCCGGGTGTGGGCGCGTCGGGTGCCAGATAGGAGTAACGCGGGCCAGCCCAGCCGGGCGCGATGTTGTCCTCAATGCGCGGCGGCGCGGGTTTCGGCGCGGGGGGGTCGGGACGGAAGACGGGTTCCGGCGGCGCGGGCTTCGGAGCGACAACCACCGGAGTGGGCACAGGCGTCGGCGGCTTGAGCGCGGGCGGCTCTACCTTCGTGACAGAGGCGACGACGATGGGCTTCGGCGGCTCAGGGTCAGGCTTCTTCGCGACGACGGGTTCGGCAGGCGCGGGCTTGGGTAAAGGCGGCGGCTCGGGCTTGGGCGCGACGACGACCGCAGGCGGCAGGTTCGTCGGCGGGGCGATGACGATCTTGGGCGCGGGTGGTTTCGGCGAAATGTCCGTTTCCAGTTGCGCGACGACCTGCTGGATCGCGTCAAGGTTGTCCACCGTCGGGTTGAGCGAGAGGAATGCCTTGTATTTCTCCAGCGCGAAAGGCCGGTGATCCACGGGCCGGCGCGGGAGGTAGTAGTGCGAGACAAGCGCCGCGTTGAAGAGCGCGGGCGCATAGCTGGACTGCTGCTGGACGCCTTGGTTGAAGGCCTGAAAGGAGTCCGCGACGCGGTTGCGGTAGAGCTGGACGATGCCGAGTGTGTTCCAGACCTCGGCCTGCTTGGAGTTCAGTGCGAGCGCGGCCTTGTAGCTCTTCTCAGCCGCGTCGAACTGCCGCGCGAGCATCTCTGCACGGGCGCGCTTGAGCCAGCCGTCCACGGCCTTGGGCTGCGAGATCGTGTAGGCGGCGAACTCGCTTGCTGCGAGGCCGGACTGGCCGATCTCCAGCAGCAGGCAGCCGAGATTGAAGCGCGCGGCGGCGAGGTTTACGTCCACCTCGAGCGCCTTGCGATAGGCGCGGAGGGCGTCGTTCGCGCGGCCGGCGTTGTGGTTCGCGAGGCCGAGATGGTTCCATGCCTGACCGTTGCGAGGCAGCAGCACGGTGGCCTCAGTCAACGGCGCGATCGCCTCGTTGAACTTGCCGGCCTTGATGAGCTGCTCGCCGTTGAGCAGCGCACGCGGCCCCGGCGGCGTGCAGGCCGCGAGCAGCGTGAGGATCGCGAGGGGAAGAAGCCTTCCGGCTGCGACGCACTTTTGATTGGTCAGCATCGTGTCCGTCGGTAACATCCGCCGCTCGCAGTGTCAAGAAACGCACAGGAAAGACAGCAGATGTTGCGTGTTGCGTGTTGCGTGACGCGGTCTGGACGCGTCCGAAGCCCTTCACGCATTACGCATCACTTATCACGCACAGCCATGTGGATCGCGCTGTTCGTCCTCTTGCTCGCGCCGCTTCCGCCCGCGTCCGCTGCCGCGCCGCCGCTCACCGCCGCGCCACAACTTCCCCAAGCCCGCGTCGTCGTCGTGCAGGACGCGCAGGCGATGGATGCCTTCACGCCGCAGCCCGGAGTCGTGCGCGGCATGGTGGAGCGCGGCATCCTCTCGCACACGGGCAAGACGAATATCGCCGCCGCGTGGCGCGCCGTGGTGAAGACCAACGACCTCGTCGGCCTGAAAGTCTTCTCCGCGTCGGGCCACACGAGCGGGACACGGCCCTCGGTCGTCGCGGCTGTGGTGGAAGGCTTGATCGCTGCCGGCCTGCCGCCCAAGAACATCGTCATCTGGGACCGGCAGCTCGTGGACTTGCGAATCGCTGGCTACTACGAATTGGCGGCGCGCTACGGCGTGCGCGTCGCCTCCGCCGCCAGCGCGGGTTGGGACGAGCAGACCTATTACGAGAACTCGCTGCTCGGAAACTTGATCTGGGGTGACGCCGAGTTTGGCAGGAAGGGCGACGGTATCGGGCGCAAGTCCTTCATCTCAAAACTCGTCGCGCGGGAGATCACATGGCACATCAGCATCGCGCCGCTGATGAACCACAACCACGCCGGCGTGAGCGGGCATCTTTACAGCCTGGCCTTCGGCAGCGTGGACAACACCCTGCGCTTCGAGTCCACCTCCCGCGCGCTGGCCGAGGCCGTGCCGGAAGTCTTCGCGCTGCCCGCCATCTGCGACCGCCTCGCGCTCTGCATCACCGACGCGCTCATCTGCCAGTATCAGGGCGAGCAGCGCACGCTGCTGCACTACGCGACGCCGTTGAACCAACTGCGCTTCTCCAAAGACCCCGTCGCGCTGGACACCCTCTCGCTGGCGGAACTGGAAGCGCAGCGGCAGAAAGCCGGCATCCCCACGACGAAGTTCTCCTCTGACCTCTACAAGAACGCCGCGCTGCTCGAACTCGGCATCAACGACGCGCGGCAGATTCGCATGGAGATAAAGTGACTCGCATTGTTGCTGGCTGGAGTGAACGCCCGCTTTACTTCACCGCCCCCCGTTCCTACGCTCGCGCCCCGTTGGGGCTGGCGCTCTGACGCAACCGCATGATTTCCGTTGTCACTGGGCTGGTGTTGGGGGCGATCCACGTCGTCTCCGGGCCGGACCATCTCGCGGCGGTCGCGCCCTTCGCGGCGGAGTCGCGGCGCAAGGCGTGGAAGATCGGTTTGCGCTGGGGCGTCGGGCACGCGGGCGGAGTCTTGTTCATCGGTCTGCTGTCCCTGCTGCTGCACGACTGGCTTCCGCTGGACGCAATTTCCTCGTGGAGCGAACGGCTCGTGGGTGTCGTGCTCATCGGCATCGGGCTGTGGGGTCTGCGGCGCGCGTTGAGCGGGCGTGTCCACACGCACGAGCACGAGCACAACGGAGAGAAGCACGTCCACATCCACACGCACGACGGCGCGACGGCGCACTCGCACTCGCACGAAGGAGGTGTGGAGCACCGGCACACGCACGCGGCGTTCGCGGTCGGCACCTTGCACGGCGTGGCGGGCAGCTCGCACTTCCTCGGTGTGCTGCCGGCGCTCGCGTTTCCGACGATGACCGAGGCGGTCTGGTATCTGACCGCGTTCGGCATCGGAACGGTGGCGGCGATGGTGGTGTTTTCCTCACTGGTCGGCTGGTCGGCGCGGAGCCTCGCGGCCAGCAGCGCGCAGGCGTATCGGCAGATGATGGGCTTCTGCTCGCTGGCTGGAGTGGTGGTGGGCGGCTGGTGGCTGGTGGCGTAACGTCATTCCACTTGACCCTGCTCGCGGCGAAGGGCGAGCTTCGCGGCGCAACTACAACTTCCTCTGCCATGAAAAAACTTCTCCCCCTGTTCAGCCTCGCGCTCGTCGGCCTCGTCGCCTTCGCCCAGGAAAAACCCGCCAGCCTCCTGCCCGCGTTCGGCGCAGAGGGCCGTGACTTCACCGCCAAGGCCCAAGGCGGCAAGGCCATCAAGGGCTGGCTGCCCGCCGGCTGGGACGACAACTCCGACTGGGCGACGCTCGCCGCGACTTACACCAAGCTGAAGGACGGCCCGAAGGAAGGCGTCACCGCCGTGCGCATTGAGGTGAAGGACCTCGGCGAGGGCCAGCTCCAGCTCACGAGCTTCTCCGGCAAGCGTGTTTTCAAGAAGGGTATGAAGCACGCCGTCGAGGGCTGGCTGCGCGGCAGCGCGGACCTCAAGGTCGGCGCGCGCCAGCCGGGTGATCCCTACGAGTTTTACGTTGAGCATGATTTGACCGGCGGCAAGGAGTGGAAGGCGTTCAAGTTCGAGTTCGCCCTCGATGTGGACAAGGAGGCGTTCATCATGTTCGTGATGCCGGGGAATGGGACCATTGACCTCGCGGGCGTAGTGGTGCGTGAGGTGAAGTGAGGAGCGAGGGATGAACACGCAGCAACACAAGCTCGCTGCCCAGGCTAAGTGCGGGTTGCGTGTCCGAGGTGCGGTGCTGGTTCTGCTCATGGGGCTGGCCGGGCAGGACGCGTTCGGCCAAAGCACCGCGACCAACCGTCCGGTCGGCGCGGCGCTCGCGCTTTTCGCCGCCGAGCCTTACATGCGCGTGACCAACGGCGCGACCGGCGCGGTGGAGTTGCAGGTGGCGGTGCGGAAGCTCGTTCCGACCAATGGCATCGGGCCTGTCATCTGGCTCACCGGCGCGTCGCACATTGGCGAGACAAACTACTTTGCCCTGCTCCAGAAGCACCTCGATGCGCAGGGGCTCGTGCTCTTCGAAGGCATTCACGCCGGGAAAATGAGCGGCGCGACCAATGCCATCACGCCTGCCGTGAAGAAGGAAGCGGCCAGCCCGCAGCCAGCGGCGAAATCCCCCGAGCGCACGTCGCTGCAAAAGGATTTGGCGGAGTCGCTCGGCCTCGTGTTCCAGCTCGAAGCCATCAACTACACGCGCGCGAACTTCCGCAACAGCGACCTTTCCATCCACGAACTGCGCGAGCTGATGGACAAGGACGACGAGCCAGCCGCGCCGGACTCGCCTAAGGAGAAGCCCAGGAACGAGGCCTTCGAGACCTTGATCAAGGCGATGGAGGGCAACTCGCTTTTCGGCACGCTGCTCAAGGCCGGGTTCAAGCTCGTCGGTGGTAATCCGAAACTCCAGGCGATGACCAAGCTCGCGCTCATCGAGGCGCTCGGGAGCATCCGCGGAGACATTTCGCGGATGAAAAGTCTTCCCGAAGACATGCAGCGGCTCATGGAAGTGCTCATCCAGACCCGCAACGACGCGGTGCTCAAAGACCTTCGCGCCGAGCTGAAGCGCGTCGCGCCACCCGCAAGCATCAGCATCTTCTACGGCGCGGGCCACATGGATGACATGGAGCGGCGCGTGCGGCGCGAGTTCGGCTATCGCGCAGAGAGCGATCTTTGGCTGCCGGCGTTCAGCGTGGATTACGCGAAGGCGGGCATGAGTGTCATCGAGGCCACGCTGTTGCGCACGATGGTGCAGCGGCAGATGCAGGAGTTGCTGCCGACGGAGAAGGAACCGCCGAAGGGGAAGTGAGCGCGGACCAACTGCCTCACGCAAAGGTCGCGAAGGTCGCAAAGAGAACCGACTTCCCGTCTGCTTTGCGTCCTTAGCGTCCTTTGCTTGAGATCAACCCACTCCGGGGCCTTGATGGAAATTGTCTCCCGCCCCGGCCAGCTCCCGCTAAACTCCGACCGTTGAACGTCCGATAACCTCTTCAAGTCATGGAAAACGTCACGGTGGACACACACCAGAAGGCGCTTCAGGTAAACCTCGACCCGTCGAAATACGGGACGTTCGTCGAGATCGGCGCGGGACAGGAAGTCGCGCGGTGGTTCTTCCGCGTCGGTGGCGCGGCAGGCACGATCGCCAAGACCATGTCCGCCTACGACATGACCGTGAGCGACGCCATCTACGGCCCGTGCGAGCGCTACGTCAGCCAGCAGCGGCTCACGGCGATGCTTGAGCGTGAGTTCGGCCTCCTCGTCGAGCGCCTCGGCCAGAAACGCGGCGCGAGCACGAAGTTCTTTGTCTTCGCCGACACCGTCGCCGCCAAAAGCTATTCCCGGAAGGACATGGACGCGCAGGGCTGGCTGGGCGTGCGCTTCCAGACGGAGCCGCAGGGCGAGCCGTCGCAGATCATCATCCACGCGCGGCTGCTGGACGCGGAAAACGTGCAGGAACAGGAGGCGCTGGGCGTCATCGGCGTGAACCTCCTCCACGCCGCGCTCTACCATCACGCGGACCCGGCTGTGCTGCTCAATGCGCTGCTCGACAACCTCACCGCCGAGCGCGTCGAGGTGGACATGGTCAAGCTCACGGGCCCGGCGTTCGCGGGCGTGGACAACCGCATCGTCGCGCTCCAGCTCGTGCAGCGCGGGCTGACCAAGGCGGCGATGTTCCTGGCCAACGGCGAGGTCGTGCAGCCCGCCGACGCGCTCTACAAGAAGTCCATCATCGTCGAGCGCGGCAGCTTCCGGCCCGTCACCAAGATCACGCTCGACATGCTGGAGTGCGCCACAAGCATGTTCGTGCAGGAGCCGAAAGTGCACGGCGAAGAGGTCACCGTCCTCATGGAGATGACCTTGAAAAATCTCATCGAGGGCGACCGCATTGACCCGAAGGACTTCCTGGACCGCGTGGACATCCTCGGCGCGCTGGGCAAGACCGTGCTCATCTCCAACTACGGCGAATACCACCGGCTCGCCGCCTACCTCTTCCGCCACACGAAGAAGATGATCGGCATCGCCATGGGCGTGCCGACGCTGCGGGAGATTTTCGACGAGAAGTATTACACGGACCTCGAGGGCGGCATCCTCGAGAGCTTCGGCCGGCTCTTCAAAAACGACCTCAAGCTCTACGTCTATCCGCTGCGTGAGCCCAAGACCGGCGCGCTTATCACCGCCGGCAACCTGCGCGTCGCGCCGAACCTGCGGCATCTCTACTCATATCTCGTGGAGAACCGGCTGATCGAGAGCCTTCGCGATTTCGACGAGCGCTGCCTTCCAATCTACTCGCGTGACGTGCTGGCGAAAATCCGTTCCGGCGATCCCGCGTGGGAAGGCATGGTCCCGCCCGTCGTCGCGCAGATGATCAAGGAGCGGAAGCTGTTCAACTACGGTGCCGAGGCAAAACTGTAGCGGCGCTCTGTGGGCGCCGATGCTTGGACTAGCTTTGGCCCAACCTCGGCGGTCACAGACCGCCGCTACAGGGCGAACGGCTTACCGGCTGAACACTTCGCCCGCGTGGAAGCCGAGCCACACCGCAGCAAGGCACAGCGCGACGGAGAGCAGGACGTTCCACCCCGCCGCTAGCCAGTGGCCGTCGCTCACGAGCTGGAGCGTTTGCAGGCTGAACGCCGAGAATGTCGTGTAGCCGCCGCAAATCCCCGTCATCAGAAACGCCCGGCCATGCTCGCTGCCCCACCAACCCGTGGACGGCTGCGCGACCTCGGCGAAGACGCCGATGAGAAACGAGCCGCTGATGTTCACAAGCAGCGTGCCCAGAGGAAACGATTTGCCTGCCAGCGAAGTCACCCACTCCGCCAGACCGTAGCGGAGCATCCCGCCCAGCGCGCTGCCGAGGCCAATCCAGAGGTAGATTCGCATGACGGGAGACTAGGCGAGGCCAACCGGAATGAAAACCACTGACCTGCACTAACCGGCACTGATGAACCCCGAAGCGCCGGCTGGCGAATCCCATTCGTGCAGGTCAGTGGAAGTTAGCGGTTCAAGATTGCATCATCGGAAATACGCGAGCCCGAACGCCAGCGCGAGACCCACTGCCACCAGCCACCAGAACCAGCTCACACCCTTCGCTTTCGCGCGGTTCTCCCGCAGTTCGCCGAACTCCTCCTTCACAAACTCGTCGTAGTTGAACTCTTCCTCCGGGATGCCCAACCGGTCGGCGGAGCGCTGCGAGTCCGCGCGGTCGTTCCAGCCGGTGCGCTCATCCGCGCCACACTCGGGGCAAGCCAGCGCGCTGCGCGGCACGTCTGCACCGCAGTTAGGACAGGTCTCCGGCGCTTTCATTTCCGCGCGGCGAGAAACCACTCCACAAACTTCGGGATGCCCGCCTCGATCTTCACCGTCGGGTTGTAGCCGAGCTTCGCGCGCGCTTTGGAGATGTCCGCGTAGGTGATGGGCACATCTCCGGGCTGGGGCGGCTGGCGGTCGATGTTTGCGGACTTGCCGAGCGCCTGCTCCAGCAGCGCAATCAGGTAGTCCAGCCGCACGGTCTGCGATTCGCCGAGGTTGAAGATGTCGAAGCCGAACTCCTGCCGCGTGCAGGCCAGGATGCCGTCCACCGTGTCGGTCACGTAGGTGTAATCGCGCGCGGTCGAGCCGTCGCCGAAGACGGGGATGGGTTTCCCTGCGCTGATGAGGGAAGCGAATTTGTGGATGGCGAGGTCGGGCCGCTGGCGCGGGCCATACACCGTGAAGAAGCGCAGCATGGCGATGTCCATGCCGTAAACGTGGTGGTAGGTGTGGCCGAGCGCCTCGCACGCGAGCTTGCTGGCGGCGTAGGGCGAGATGGCGCTGAAGATGGGGTCAGACTCGCTGAAGGGCACCTTGGCGTTCACGCCATAGACGGACGAGCTGCTGGCGATGGTGATTTTGCGCACCGAGCGGGCGCGCGCGGCTTCGAGGAGGTTCACGGTGCCCTCCACGTTCACGCGCTGGTAGAGCGCCGGCTGTTGCAAGCTGGGCCGCACGCCCGCGCGCGCGGCGAGGTGGATGACTTGGTCGAACTGCGTGCTGGCAAAGGCTTCTTCCACCGCCGCCGCGTCGGTGAGGTCGCCGTGGATGAAGGTGAACGGGAGTGCGAGGGCTTGCAGGTCGCGGAGGTTCGCCTGCTTGAGCGCGGGCGAGTAAAAGTCGTTCAAATCATCGAACACGCAGACGGAATGGCCGCTGCGCAGGAGCCGTTCGCAGACATGGGAGCCGATGAAGCCCGCGCCGCCGGTGACGAGAATGTTCACGGGGAGGGAGCGTAATAATGGGCGGGGGAAAAGTAATTAGTAATTAGTGCTGAGTCGCAGAAAAGACGGAGCAGAATCGTCCGTGGTTAATCACTAATTACTAATCACGTATCCTCTTCACTCACTTCACCGCCCTCCCTTCACCGAGATCGCGGGAAACCATTGTGGCCGCTTCGTCGGCGAGATCTTGCAGCTCTCCCAATCCGTCACGTTGAAAGGGCGGGTGATCGGCACGCTCTACTTCGAGCGCGATATGCCGGAGCTCCGCGCGCATTTCGTCCGCACGCTCGTCAACTTCGGTTTCGCCGCGCTCTTCGCCACGGCCTTGGGCCTCTTCGTCTCGGCCAGCCTCCGGCGCATCGTTTCCGATCCCATCCTCAGCCTCGCGCGCACCTCCCACTCCGTCGCCCTCAGCCATGACTTCGCGCTGCGCGCCGCGAAGCAGAACCCGACGAGATCGGCCAGTTGGTGGACAGCTTCAACGGGATGCTCACCCAGCTTCAGTCGCGGGGCGAGGCCCTCGCCCAGGCGAGCGATGAACTGGAGGAGCGCGTCCTCGACCGCACCCGCCAGCTCACCGAGACGCTCGAGAAGTTGCAGGCCGAGGTCCGCGTCCGTGAGACCGCGCAGCAGGCGTTGCAGCAGGCACAGGAGAAATTATTCCTCCACGTGAGGCAGACCCCCATGGCCGTCATTGACTGGAACCCGCAGTTCGAGGTCGTGAGCTGGAACCCGGCGGCGGAGCGCATCTTCGGCTACCCCGCCGCCGAAGCCATTGGCCGGCGCGGCCCGGAGCTGATCGTCCCGCCCGCAGTCCGCCCGCTCGCGCATACGGTCTGGCAGACACTCCTGCGGAGCACGGGCGGTGACCACATCACCAACGAGAACGTCACCCGAGACGGCCGCACGATTACTTGCGAGTGGTTCAATACTCCGCTCGTCGGCCCCGACGGCCAAGTCGTCGGCGTCTCCTCCTTTTGCGCCGACGTCAGCGGGCGCGTGAGCCTGGAGGAGCAGTTGCGCCAATCCCAAAAGATTCAGGCCATCGGCCAGCTCGCCGCCGGCATCGCCCACGACTTCAATAACCTCCTCACCGTCATCCAGGGCAACGCCTCGCTGCTCGAATTCAGCGACAAACTTACCGCCGAGGACCGGGGCTTCATTAAGGAGCTTCAGGACGCCAGCAACCGCGCCGCCACGCTCGTGAGCCAGCTCCTCGCCTTCAGCCGTAAGCAGGTGCTCCAGCCCAAGGCGCTGGACTTGATCGAACTGGTGGCCAGCGATGCCAAAATGCTCACCCGCCTCCTCGGTGAGGCCATCGGCCTGCGCTGCACGTTTGCTCCGACCCCCGTCGTGGTCCGCGCGGATCGTGGCCTGCTCGACCAAGTGATCGTCAACCTCGCCGTCTACGC
>SXTU01000095.1 GCA_005791875.1 Verrucomicrobiales bacterium | reverse complement strand
CCAAGTTCTACGAGGTCGCCCGCAGCGGCGCGGCGGACTTCGTCAACGGCGTGCGCCTCGTCTAGCCGATGGAGCAGGAGGCCATGCGTTTCCTGAACATGATCGGCAACCACTTCTTCAGCCTCGCCTTCTCGTGGCTGCTGGGCCAGCGCATCAAGGACACGCTCTGCGGGACCAAAGTGCTCTTCCGCACCGACTACGAGCTCATCGCTGCGAACCGTGGCTACTTCGGCGACTTCGACCCCTTCGGCGACTTCGACCTGCTCTTCGGCGCGGCGAAGCTGAACCTCCGCATCCTAGACCTGCCCATCCGCTACAAGGCCCGCACCTACGGCGACACGAACATCGAACGCTGGAAACACGGCCTGCTCCTCCTGCGCATGACGGCGTTTGCGGCGCGGCGGATGAAGTTCATTCGGTGACCGTTCAGAGGTGCCGACGTGAGGAATCTCCATCTCCTCCACGAACCGTGGGAAAGTTGATACTCCTCACGTCGTCTCTTACGGGCATCTCTCCCCAGGCAAAAAGGAATAGGATTGGGATTGCGGGCAGGATTAAGATTTCGCCGTGAGCAAACCGACCGACATACATTGCACGTCCGCCACACTGTATTTCCTTCCCGTCCACACCCGCATGCCGCTGAAGTTCGGCGGCGAGACGGTGAGCTACGTCACCTGCGCGCGGGTGCGCGTGACGGTGCGCGACGCGCAGGGGCGCGAGGCCGAGGGCTGGGGCGAGACGCCGCTCTCGGTGACGTGGGTGTGGCCGAGTGCGTTGAGCTACGAGGCGCGGCACGAGGCGATGAAGGAGTTCTGCCGCCGGCTCGCGGTGGCGTGGGCGAAGTTCCCGGCCAGCGGGCACCCGATGGAGGTGGGCTACGACTTTCAAGAGCACGAGCTGCCGAGGCTGTTGAATGAGTTCAACGCGGAACGTGCCGACGGTTTGCAACCGGCGGCACCTGAGCCGATGCCCTGGCTCGGCGCGCTGGTCTGCTGCTCGCTCTTCGACATCGCGGTGCATGACGCCTACGGCAACCTGCACGGCGTTTCCACCTACTCGACTTACACCACGCCGTGGATGAGCCGCACGCTCGCGGACTTCCTCACGCCGGCGGCAGGCACGGACCTGTCCTTCGCAGGCAAGTTCCCGGCGGACTTCTTCCTGGCGAAGCGGCCCGACCGCTTGCGCGCGTGGCACCTCGTCGGCGGCGTGGACCCGATTGACGCCAGCGAGCTGAAGGGCACCGAGCCGAACGACGGTTATCCCGTTCTGCTGCGCGACTGGATTCGGCGCGATGGCTTGAAGTGCCTGAAGATCAAACTGCGCGGCAACGACGGGGCGTGGGACTACGCGCGCACGGTGAAGATCGGGCAGATCGCCATCGAGGAAGGCGTGGAGTGGCTCACGGCGGACTTCAACTGCACCGTCCACGAGCCGGCTTACGTGAACGAGATCCTTGACCGCCTGCGCGACGATCAGCCGCGCGTCCACGGGATGTTGCTCTACGTAGAGCAACCTTTTCCCTATGACCTGGAGAAGCACCGCATTGACACGCACAGCGTCAGCGCGCGCAAGCCGCTCTTCCTCGACGAGTCCGCGCACGACTGGAAGCACGTCGCGCTGGGCCGCGAACTCGGCTGGACGGGCGTGGCGCTCAAGACCTGCAAGACGCAGACCGGCGCGTTGCTCTCACTCTGCTGGGCCAAGGCCCACGGCATGACGCTCATGGTGCAGGACCTCACAAACCCGATGCTCGCGCAAGTCCCGCACGTCCTGCTCGCCGCGCACTCCGGCACGATCATGGGCGTGGAGACCAATGCGATGCAGTTCTACCCGGAGGCGTCGCGCCTCGAAGCCACCGTGCATCCCGGCCTCTACCAACGGCGCGGCGGTGAAGTGGCCTTGAGCACGCTGGGCGGCAGCGGGTTTGGCTACCGGCTGAAGGAGATTCCGGTGCGCACGGATTTGGTTGCGGGGTGAGAGGGTGTTCCCCCGACTCGCCGCTCACTCCTGCGGGTAAACCAGGATGCGGTCGTGGACGAGGATGACGAGGTCGTTCTTGCCGTCGCCGGTCACGTCCGCGATGAGCGCCTCGCGCGGCTCGGGGCCCTCGCTGCGGCGGTTGCGGAAGGTGCGTTCCTCAAAGACCTGCCAGCGGTTCGCAGGAACGAGCTTGGCGGGCTTGTCGAACGTGACGACGTCGAGGTGGTTCTTCGCTGTCTCCAGGAACACGAGGTCCTTGCGCCCGTCCTGGTTCAAGTCGCCGGTGACGACGTCGGTGAGCTTGCCGTCCTTGATGGGCGTCTCGTAGCCGTCCAGCTCGCGCACGTCCCAGACCTGGCCGCTGAAGGACAGCCACGCGGCGGAGTTCAGGCCGAGGAAGGCGAGCGCGTTCGACTCCTTCGCGCCGAGGCCCACGGCGCGCAGCCCGGTGAAATCCGCGACGGGCAACGGCAGGCTGCGCGCGATCTGCCACACGCCCGCGCTGTCGCGCTCGGCCACGGAGAGCTGCTTGCGCTCGGCGTCGAGGAGGAACAGCAGCGGGGACTTGCCGCCGTTGCCAAGTGACGCCGCGCCGACGAGCCGCGAGTTGCTGGCCGCGCCGTTGATCTGGTCCTTCACGACGAAGGACCACGTCGCCTTGGCGTCGCCGGGTTTGCCATCGCGTTGCAGGACGACGGCGCGGAGGAAATTCTTTTGCGGCAGGAGCAGCTCGGCTTTCCCGTCGCCGTCCACGTCCGCGAGGCTGAACCACGGCTGCTCCATCGCGCCGCCGGGTGGGGTCAC
This sequence comes from Verrucomicrobiales bacterium, assembly GCA_005791875.1. Taxonomy (GTDB): domain Bacteria; phylum Verrucomicrobiota; class Verrucomicrobiia; order Limisphaerales; family SXTU01; genus SXTU01. The sequence continues at coordinate 4,403 of SXTU01000095.1, read as the reverse complement.
GTCCACCTCGGTGAAGTCCTTGCCCGGCGTGTTGAGCAGCACCTTGATCTTCTCGTAGGGCGTGAGCACGACGAGGTCGGGCTGGCCGTCCTGGTCGGCGTCGTGGAGGAAGAGCGCGCTGGGGTTGGACTTGAAGGTTTCCGCGAGCTTCTGCGTGCGCGGCTGCGCGCCGGCAAGCTGCGTGACGAGCGAGCGCTTGCCGTCCACGTCCACGATGACGGCGAGCGAGGGCTTTGCGCCGGTCGCGAGCGGGCCGACGGTCATCGCGAGCGGGCGGCCTTCGAGAGCGACGGCTTTCGGAAACGTGACGCGTCCGCTCGGCTCGATCTTGCTCACGCCAAGCTGCCGCTCGTCCGCGCTCAACACGAAGACCTCCGGCTGGCCGTCGCCGTCCCAGTCCGCGACGGCGAGTTCGGTGACGCCTGTGAGCGTTGGGAACTTCTTCGCTGGCCCGAGCGCGCCGTCCTTCTGCTGGAGAAAGACGCTGAGCTGGCCGCTGTCCGGCTCGGCGACGAGGAGATCGGTGAAGCCGTCGCCGTTCACGTCGGCCCAGACGGTGCCGCGACGAGTCTTGTCGGTGCGATTGAGCGGGAGGACTTGAAGCTGGCCCTGCTTGAGCGGGCCGACGAACGGCTCGGCGGGCTTTTGGATGAAGTTGGAAACCTGCGCGCGGCCCGACTGCATCGCGATGGTGAGCAGCTCCATCTTGCGGTCGCCGTCGAGGTCCTCGGCCCAGAAGGAGCGGATCTGCGGGAAGGCGAAGTGGACTTCGGGGCCGAGCTGGCCGGCGGAGTTTTGCAGGCGGATGCGGAACGGGTTCTTGTCCTCCCAGTTCACGAGCAGCAGGTCGTCGCGGCCGTCGCCGTCAATGTCGAGCACCTGCACGGCCTTCACGCTGCCGGTGAAGGGAATCTTCTCCGGCTCGGCGAACGTGTGGTCGGCCTTTTGGAAGATCACCCAGTTGTGCGTCTCGGCGAGCACGATGAGGTCGGTGAGCTTGTCCCCGTTGAGGTCGCCGGTGACGAGCGCGTTCTGCGTGAGCTGCGCGTCGTCAATCGCGAGGCGGCGCGGCGCGGCCCAGATGCCCTTGCCGAGGTTGAGCTGGATGAGGAGCTCCTTCGGCTCGCCGTAGTAGGCGAGGTCGGGGTGGCCATCGCCGTTGAGGTCGGCGACGGTGAGGCAACTGATGCGCTTCTCAGAGGAGATTGAGTCAATGCGGAAGCGGGCGTCGGGGGGCAGCTCGTTCACATCGCGACGGGTGGCGAGGAGCGCGGCTTTGGGTTCGGGCGGCTTGCCGGTGCGGTTGTAGAGGATCGTGATCTTTGAACGTGCGTTGTTGACCACGAGCAAGTCGTTCAAGCCGTCGCCGTCGAAGTCCGCCGCATGCAGGTGCGCGATCTGGTAGTCCACCGGGAAAATCTCCGGGCCGCCGAAGCCGAAGCGACTGGCGGGGGCGTTGCTCTTTGCAGGCGTCGCGCCTTGGACGGACAGCGCGGAGAGGAGCAGCAGCGGGAGGAGGCGGAGGAAAGTTTTCATCAGCGGCGTGGGCAGCTTAGTGGCGGGAGTTGCGTCGGCGAGCAAATTTGCCTGCGCAACGACCGCGCGTGGAGAGGACACTCTTGTCCCCATTGCCGACGGATGCGCTGATGGGGGGACAAGTGTGTCCCCGCCACTGCGCCAGCGCCGGGTGGGCGGCTTGACTCAGTCGCAGATGAACCTATCCTGCGCTTGGACCCGCAGGGCCTCCATGCAACCGCGCACCATCCGAGCCTTCACGCTGATCGAGCTGCTGACAGTCATCGCCATCATCGGCATTCTGGCGTCGTTGCTCGTCGGCGGCCTCGCGCAGGCGAAAGGGCGGGCGCACCGCATCACGTGCCTGAACAACCAGCGCCAGCTCCTCGAGGTCTGGCACAAGTTCGCGAGCGACAACGACGACCGGCTGGTGGTGAACTCCAACCCCATCGGCAGCGCCGTCCCGGTGACGACCAACATCCCGTGGGCCTCCGGCGGCACGCATCAGTTCTACGCCACGGTCACGAACGAGATTTTCCTCACGGACCCGAACTACTCGGCGTTCGCTTACGCGAAGTTGAACCCGCGCCTCTACCGCTGCGGAGCCGTGAAGCATCATATCCAGGGCGTGCCCATGACCCGGCATTACAGCATGAATCCTTTCATGGGCACGCAGAACGCCACAAGTTTCAACGCGCCGGCGAGCTTCGAGCGCTACGGCCGCATGGGCGACATCACGCAGCCCTCGGACCGTGCGGTCTTCATCGAGATGAATCCCTACATCATCTGCACCACCGCCGTGCGCATCAACGCCATGACCGCTGCCGCCGATGGGACGATTGACAGTGGCGACTTCGCCACGCTGCCGGGCTTCCCGCACGGCAAGGTCACGATGGTCAGCTACTCTGACGGCCATGTGGAGCCGCAGAAAATGCTGACGCCCGAGATGGACCGCACGTGGCCCGTGCCGTGGATCGCGGACCATCAGGGCCTGCACGCCTCGGACAACGCGGACTTCCTGTGGTTCGCCAACCACATGACGCGCGGCCAATGAACACGGCCCGGCCCCAGCTCGTTCTCTCGCACGTTCGCCGCGCCTTCGCGTTGATCGAGCTGCTCGTGGTCATCGCGATCATCGTGCTGCTCCTCTCGCTCTTCCTCGGCGGAATCTCGCAGGCCAAGTCCCGCGCGCAACGCGTCGAGTGCCTCGGCAACCTCCGCCAGATCAACCTCGCCTGGATCAAGCACGCCTCAGACAACGACGACCGCCTCGTCCTGAACTACAAGCCCCAGACCGTCACGAACACCTCCGAGCTGCCCTGGGTGCAAGGCGACTATCACTACACCTACGCCAGCGTCACCAACACCGACTTCCTCACAGACCCTAAGCTGGCCGCCTTCGCCGGGACGATTCCCAATCCCCGGGTCTATCGTTGCCCCGCTGTCCGCCACGATGTCCAGGGCGTGCCGCTCACGCGCAGCTTCGGCCTGAACCAATACATGGGCGCGGGCAGCCGCAGCGAAACGCTCCCAGAATACGCCGCCTTCACCCGCTCGCACGATGTGCCCAACCCGGCTCAGACCTTCACCTTCCTTGAACTCAACCCGTTCACCATTTGCACCAGCATGGTGCGTGTGCCGATGGACACCAACCAGCCCACCGGCTACTTCCACATGCCCTCCTTCCTCCACGGCGGCCGCGCGGCGATGGCCTTCACCGATGGCCACGTGGATGTCTATGGTGTCCGCGACAAGGACACGCTGCGCACGTATCAGGTGGACTGGCTGCCCGACCACGACTTCGCCATGACCAACGCCGACGTGCTCGCCATCCGCGACATGGCCTCCTTCCTGAAATAGCCCAAGCCATGCAAAAAGTTTTCTTCTCCCTCTTTATCGCCATCGGCTACCTGCTCCGCTCGCTGAAACAGCCCGCCACCTGGGCGGTCATCGTCGTTGTCGGAGGCCTTTGGTGGTGGCAGCACCGCCGCACCGAGTCCGCCAAAGTAGTCCATCAGCACCCGCCCATCGAATTCAAACCTCTCCTGGCCGCCACCCCGGAAACGCCCGGCGTCGCCGCCCGGACCGGCCTCACAGCTGCCGCTGCTGACGCCGCTGACGCCTCGGAGCCTGACCCGGAGAAGCGCCCGGTGATGTCCTCGCGTGATCTCGAAGTGGCCGTGGGCCGCTTCCACAAGGACAACCTCCGCCTGCCCAAGGACGCGGACGAACTCATCGAGCAGAAGTATCTCGTCGGCGTCCCGCCCGCGCCGCCCGGCAAGCACTACGTCCTGGACCTCTCGCCCATCCAGATGCGGCTGGTGAGCAAGTGACCGACGCAGCCGGCCTGGACGAGACGACGATCGTCATCCTTACGGTGGCGGCCAGTCCGGTGGCTCGACGGGGAGCTGCGGTTCCCCGGCGGTGACTTCGCCAAGGTGCTGGCGGAGGAAGGCGATGAAGGCGTCGCGCATGGGGCTGACGTCGAGTTGCTGGAGCTTCCCGAATTCCAAACCGAGGTGCTCGAAGAGGCTATAGCGCTCGCGCTGGAATCGCGCAGGATGCAGCGCGACCGGCGTCCCCATCGCCAGGCACGGCAGCGCGACGTGCAGGCGGCTGGTGTGGACTTCGGCGGCGCGCGAGTATCGGGCGAGCGCCGCAAGCCCGAGCTTCCACTGCGCAGTGAATGGCACTTCGCGCCGAAGCCCGTGGGTCAGTTGTGCGCCGGGACCGTTGGGCAAATCCACTGATACCGAGTGTGGTTGAAATCCAGTAGAACGCGGCCCGGATGCTGGTGGATGCCTTCCCCCTCACCCCAGCCCTCTCCCTCCTGGAGAGGGAGCCAGTCATTCAGTCTCGAAGCAACAACGCCGGGCGGGTTGAAGCTG
>SXTU01000094.1 GCA_005791875.1 Verrucomicrobiales bacterium | reverse complement strand
CTTTGGTAAGGGATGGCCCGCAAAAGTGTCAACGCTATTCTGCCCCGGTCTCAAAGCTCGAAGACCCTGTCGGCGAACTGGCGACGGTTGCTAACGGAGGGAACAGCCGTTTCTTGCGGGAGCGTGGGGCATTCGTTGGCGCATCGCAGAGGACCCGGATGCCGAAGCGGTGACGAAGGGAGCGGTCAGCACCGCGAGGCGCGGTGTGACGAAGATTGGGTTGGGTGAAGTCGAGTGCGCTCGTCCGCTCCGAAAGCGCCGTCGCCGCTGCGCTCTGTCGGCGCACTCCAAATCAGGCCACCTGCGGCTTCATCGGCGCCGCTCCGGTGGGGCCGGAGTCGCTCGCGGCAGGGCCTTTGCCGCTCTTCCAGAAGCGCTCGGGCAGGCAGCCGAGGGCGATGAGTATGAGTTGGCTGATGTTAAAAATCATCAGCCACTTGAAGGCCGCGTCCATGAAGCCGTAGCTGTGCAGGCCCACGCCCAGCATGTTCGTGCCGAACCAACTCCACGCGGTGACGATGTTGCCGAAGAGGGCAAGGTTCATCAGGCCGCGCTCGCGCACCATGCCGCCCCAGCGCGCGTGCAGGATGAGGGCGTTCCACACGACGATGAGCAGCGCGCCGTTTTCCTTCGGGTCCCAGCCCCAGAAGCGGCCCCAGCTCTGGTCCGCCCAGATGCCGCCGAGGATGGTTCCAACGAAGCTGAACAATGTGGAGAAGCAGACGATGCCATAGACCATGCGGGAAAGGGCCTTCGCCGTCGCCTCGTCGAGCGTGCGGGTGAAGACGCCGCGCAGCACGTAAATCATCGCCAGGAAGCCGGCAATGAAGGTCGAGGAGTAGCCGATGGTGATGATGGTCACGTGGGTCGCGAGCCAGAAGTTCGTGTCCAGCACGGCGCGCATCATCTCCATCGTGTCGCCGGTCGCGGAGGTTTGCGCGAGGTGGTGCGCGATGATGAGCGTGATGAAGCCCACCGCCGACGCGGTCACGCTGCCGATGCCGTTGCGGAAGATGCGCTCGAGCACGAGGCCGAGCACGACCGCGCCCCAGCCGACGAAGATGGCGGAAGAGTAGAGGTTGGTCACGGGCGGGCGGCCTTCGAGGAACATGCGGAAGAGCAGGCCGACGGTGTGGATGACGAGCGCGAGGGAGACGAGGCGGTAGGCGGCGCGGTTGAGGTTCACGGACCAGTTCAGCCACGACGCAGCGGCAAGGATGAGCGCGATGACGTAAATCATCATGCTGCGGTAGAACGGGAGGAACTGGTTGAAGAGGCTTTCCTGCCGGCCCTTCTTCACCTCGGTGGCGAGCTTGCCGGCGAGGAAGGCGCGGTAGTCGGCGAGCGCGCGGTTGAAGTCGGCGGGCCGGTCCTGCGCGTAGGCGGACGCCAGCGCGGCGTGGGCATGGACGGTCGCGGGGATTTCCCCGCCGCGAATGCCGTCCATGAGCGCTTGGCCGGTGTTGGCCCAGTCGGCCGGCTTCTGGCCGGGCTGCGTGGGCGGGATGAGGAGCGGGAAGGCCATCTGCGCCATCATCGCATAAGGCTCGGCGTAACCGAGGAACTGGTCGTAAAGCTTTTGGTCGAAGGGCTGGCCGTCTTGCTGGGCGCGGACGGCGCGCAGGCCGGCGGGCAGCAGCTTCTCGAACTGCACCAACTCGGCGGCGAAGTCGCGGCTGCTCTCGGGCTGGAGGCTGTTCTTGAGCCTCATGTAGGTCTGGAGGCCATTGCTCAGGCTCATGAGCGAGCGCTGGTAGGGCGTGCGCAGCTCCTGCTTGATTTGGCCGACCTGTTTGGACTCGCGGTCCATCAGCGAGAGGTTGGGCTTGAGGTCGTTGAAGCTGTAGTAGCGCAGGCCGGAGCGCTCGACGCCCTTGGCCTGGAGCTTGAGTTCGCCGAGCAACTCAGGGTGATGGATAAGGAAGATGGGGCGGGTGTCGGCCAACTCGGCCTTGCTGAAGACTTCGAGGAGCCACTCGGCGGGCTTGAGCTTCGCGGGGCGCTTGCTGAACTGATACCACTTCCGTTCGGTGAGCGGGGCTGGGAGGGATTCCCACCTGCCCCACGCGCCGTTCGCGCCGTTGCCTTCGAGCGGCACGTCGGTGTTGCCGCGGATGATGACGAGGCTGTTGCGCGCGATGGAATCGAAGGGCTGGACGCGACCATTGACGAGGGCGGGGAGCTTGGCCCACTCGCGGATTTGGAAGGCGTCGGGCTTGTCGCTGCGCGGCTTGAGCGAGTAGGCGGCCTCGAAGGCGAAGAGGGCGACAAGGAGCCAGGGCCAGTGCTTTTTCATACGAGGGAGGGGTTTGCCGCGAAAGGGCGCAGAGGGGAAAGGGGGAAACGCTCAACGTTCAACTTCCAACGTTGAACGTTCAGAGCAAAGGCGCTCGGAGGCGCTGAGGTGAATGGAGCGCGGGCTTCAGTCCGCTTCAACTTCCAAACATCAACGATGCAACGAGCACGAGGGCACGCCACACGCTGAAGCGGCCTGAAGGCCGCGCTCCGGTGCGCGCGCGTTGGACATTGGTCGTGCGACTTCATTGCTTCAGTTCTTTGCGACCTCTGCGCCCTTTCGCGGCTGATGGGTCTTTCCCTTCGCCGTGCTCGCGGCGGCGGGTGCCGGGGCGGCGCGCTTGCGGGCGAACTCGACGAGGTGAATCATGAATTGCACGGCCAGCCCCAGGCCGACCAGCGCGCACGCCAAGTAGGGCGTGAGCCAGCTCGGGTTCTTTACGATTTGGAAGATGGTCACGGTGTCGCCCGGCTCGAAGCTGGCCTGGTAATACGTCAGCCCCTCGTAGCGCAGCGGGTTGTTCATGAAGATTTCCGTCTCACGTCGCTCGCTCTTCGTGGGATGGTCAATGCGCACGCGGCTGCGGAAGTCCTTGGGCAAATCGGTGCCGGGGTAGCGCTCGTGGGTGAAGTCCAGCAACGTCAGGCTGTAGGGCTTGTAGAAGCGCTTGAAGCGTAGTGCGAACTCGTAGGTCTTCCCGTCCACCTCGACCTCCTGCTCCAGCTTGCTGTGCCGCGCGGAGGTGAGCCAGACGCCGAGCGACTTGCCGCCCGCGAGCACCTCGACGACGGCGGCGGGCAGGTTGCGACCGCTCATGTCGGTGACGAGCGGCTGCGGGACGACGGCGGCCTTGATCATCCGGCCGTCGGTGGCGGGGCGGAGAACGGCGTTGACGGGAAGTTGTTCGTGCAGCTCGGCGCGCGGCCAAAACTGGCGGATGCGGAGCTTGAAGGGCAGCTCGGGGCGCGTGATTTCACCTTTCAAGTCCGCCTCGGGAATCATCGCGGGGCGGCTGGCGCGGCTCGAGTTGTCGGCGATGGCGAGCATGTTGCCGCCCATCGCGGGGGCGAAGAGGAGGCTGGCGGAGAAGGTCTTGCCCGCGTGCATGAACGTGGCGCGCTCAGCCTCGCGCTCGCCGCGCAACGGCGCGCCGACGAGCAGCGTCGCGGTGGTGACACCGTTGGAGCCGAGCACCTCGAACCACACCGCCGCGCGAGTCTCGCGCGTGGCGCTCTCGGCGATGACGGCGGCGACAGAGTAATTGGTGAAGACGCCGTCGGTGGCGGGCACCGGCACGGCGTCCGGCGGCGGGATGTTCATGAGCACGGCGTTGGGCCAGTGCTCGCGGATTTTCACCGTGAAGGGGAGGCTCGGGTGGCGGATTTCGCCCTTCGCGGCGAGGTGCGATTCTGGGATGGCGACGACCTCGAAGTCATTCGGGAGCGACTGGTTGACGAAGGCGAGTTCGTTGACGTGGAAATCCTCGGAGTAGTTCCGCGTCTCGCCTTCCTCGAGGCGCATGGAGCTTTCGGTGGAAAGCATGTCGGTGCCGAGCTGGCCGAGGAGCAGGAGGATGACGCCGATATGCGTCATGAAAATGCCGGAGCGCCGCCAGGTCCAGTGGAAGCGCGTGAAGTGCGCCGTGAGCAGGCTGGCGAGCAGCGCGCTGCCGATGGTGTAGCCGCCGGGGAGAATGAGCCACGGCATCTTCGTGCCGAAGAGGGTCGCGCCGACGACGAACCAGCTCTTGAAGAAGCGGGCCTGCGCGTTGTAGAGGCCCTCGTGGACCTGCGCCAGTGTGCCAATGAAGACGAGGACGAGGCCCAGCGCCAGCAGGACGACGGTGAGCTTGAGGGAAGCGAGGAATTTGATTACGCGGGACATGAAATTGGGAATGGGGAATGGGGGATTGGGAATAGGGCGGCGCGGACGCGCGGCGCGGAAATGGAGCTAGAAGTATTGCGGTGGCGCGCGGTCTCCACGCGTCTGCTCCCTCTCCCTTCATCAGATGAGGGGAGAGGGCTGGGGTGAGGGGTTCGTCCTTCGGCGTGGGTGGCACACCCCTCATCCGGCCTGCGGCCACCTTTTCCCCTCATCCGATGAAGGGAGAAGGAAGCCACGCTGCGGACGCGCGGCGCGCCTGGGGCGCACCCCTTCGCAATTCGGAATTCACAATTCGCAATTCTGTTCACGGCTTGGCGGATTTGACGAACGCCACGAGCGCGTCCTTTTCCTTGGCGACGACGCTCTTGTCGCCCATCAGCTTGTAAAACCAAGTGCCCGCGCCGGACGGGACGACGAGGACGACCATGTCGGCGGGCGCGCCAGCTTTCGTGTCGGTGCCGCTGATCTCGACGATGCGCGCGCCGGCACCGAGGGCGTCGAAGGGCTTCGCCTGCTGGTCCACCTCGTTCGCGGCGGAGGGCGCGAGGCCGATCTGGCCGCGCCAGCGGTCGAGGTTTGCCTTCAACCCACCGCCCATGCCGCCGAGGAAGACGGCGGTGACTTCAGCGACCGTCTTACCTTCGCCGACGGTGTATTTCGCAGCTTGCATCGCACCGGGGGGAAGTTGCTTCCAGTGCGCGGGGGCAGTCCAGGCGGGCTGGCCTGCGTTCTGACTCGGGACGGGACCGGCGGAGGCTGGGGCCGTTGCGGACGGCTCGGCTTCGTCAGCACCGGCGTGGAACTTGAGCGTCTTGAGGAAGCTGAGGAACGCAGGCTTCTGCTGCTCCACGAGCGCGGCGGGGCCGGTGAGCTTGATGAACCACGAGACGCCATCTTGCTTGCGCAGCGCGACGATGATGCGCTCGGCTGCGGGGTCGCCGCCGGACTTCGGTGCGCCGGTGAGGTCGAAGAGCTTGCCGTCTGCGCCCGCGATGGTGGCGGGTTGGACGAGCTTGGGCAGTTCAGCCTCTGTGAGCGGCGCAAGGCCAAGCTGCTGCCGCCAGAGGTTTACGAAATCCAAGTCAGTCCCGCCCATGCCGGGGAAGGCGATGATGGCAGCCTCGGCGCGTTGACTAGCAGTGCCCGAGATCGTGAAGCTGGACACGCGCGAGCCTGACGAGGGCGATTCACTCCATCCGGCGGGGAGCTTGTCCCAGTGCGCGTGCGGTCTGGGCGCGGATGCGGCGCCGCCGGTGGATGGATGCCCCGGTGGCAGGCCGGGAGTTTGTCCGGAGACATCACCGGCCCCGGGCGGGACCTTCGGCACGCGATAGGCGGTGATTTCCTCCTTCTGGCAGCCGGTGAGGAGCAGCGTGGCGGAAGCCAGCGCGGCGAGTGCGGGAGGCGATTTCAATGTTGGCAAAATGTAGCGTGTCACGATTAGAGCGAGTGTATCCGGCGCACGGACAGTTGCCAACCCAAGCGCGCCGCCAGAATAAGACAACGGCCTCGGAGGGGATGTTCAGTGAAGTTCGCAAGTGGCAGACCGAAACGCAAAAGGCGGAAAGGGAGACCGCCCTGCGCCTTGGCGTCCTTGCTTGGAAGCCTGATTCAACCCGCGTTCATGCCGAGCAGGAACATGATGTTGCTGGGCGTCTTCTTGAGCTTGTTGAGCAGGAGCTCCATCGCCTCGACGGGCGGCACGCCGGTGAGCGCGCGGCGGAGCAGGACGACCTTGTTGTATTCGTCGGGATGGTAGAGCAGTTCCTCCTTGCGGGTGCCGGAGCGCTCGACGTTTATCGAGGGGAAAATGCGGCGGTCCACAAGGCCGCGGTCCAGATGCACCTCCATGTTGCCGGTGCCTTTGAACTCCTCGAAGATG
>SXTU01000093.1 GCA_005791875.1 Verrucomicrobiales bacterium | reverse complement strand
GAGCACGCCGTTCTTCTTGGTCGTGTCGGGATAGACCGCGACGGGCTTGAGCATGCAGTCGGAACTGCGGCCTTCAGCCTGACGGGTCGAACTGCCGTCGAAGCCCCACATCGGGAGCTGTTCGAGTTTCGGGAAGCTCGCAAATTCTTTGACCTGCGTTTTGCCACGGATGTTCGCGACGGGTTCGTAGCCGTCGAGCCAGAGGTATTCGAGTTTGTATTTAGCCATGTGCGTGTTGTTAGTTGTGAACCCAAATGCTCCCGGGCGAACTACGCCAGAGCTTCCGAGTTACCGATGGATGGAGACTTCAGCAGGGAAAATGCCACGCCGCTAGAAAAATTCTCGACCTTGTGCCGGGCTGCTCTGGGAGGCGCGCTGGCAGGGGATTCTTCGGCCAAAAGTTTTTCCGCCGTGCTTTTCACGCAAGCCTGCGGCCTGTCTAGGTTTAGCCACCATGCTTGGATTTGCCCGATGTGGTGGCTGGGAGCGCTCGATGAAGGCGCGGCGATTACCCCAGCCCGCCCAGTTCCTGCGCGCCCTTGCCGCCATTGATGAGGTAGAGCACGGCCATGCGGATGGCGAGACCATTGGTAACTTGCTCCAAGATCACCGAGCGGCCGCAGTCGGCGAGGTCGCTGGCGATCTCGACGCCGCGGTTGATGGGGCCGGGGTGCATGATGAGGGCGTCGGGCCGGGTCCTGGCAAAGCGCGCGTGCGTCAGGCCGAAGAGCGCGGCGTATTCGCCGATGCTGGGGAACATGGTCTGGCGCTGCCGCTCGTGCTGGATGCGCAGGAGGTTGATGACGTCGGCGTCGGCGATGGCCTCGTCCACGTTGTAGGTGACGCGGCAACCCATCTGCTCGAAGACGCGCGGGACAAGCGTGCTGGGGCCGCAGAGCGTGACGTTCGCGCCGAGCTTGAGGAGCGCCCAGATGTTCGAGCGGGCAACGCGGCTGTAGAGGATGTCGCCGAGGATGGTGACGTTGAGGCCAGCGATCTTGCCCCGGTGCTCGCGGATGGTGAACGTGTCCAGCAGCGCCTGCGTGGGATGCTCATGCGCACCGTCGCCGGCGTTGACGACGCTGCCCTTGAGGAATCGGGAGAGGAAGTGCGGCGCGCCGGTGGCGCTGTGGCGGATGATGATGATGTCGGCGTTGAGCGCCTCGAGATTGCGCGCGGTGTCCTTGAGCGTCTCGCCCTTCTTGAGCGAGCTGGCCTCGGCCCCGAAGTTGATCACGTCGGCACTGAGGCGGATGGCCGCCAACTCAAAGCTGATGCGCGTGCGCGTGCTCGGCTCGACGAAGAGGTTGACGACGGTCTTGCCGCGGAGGGCCGGGACTTTCTTGATGGCGCGTTCGCCGACGGCCTTGAACTGGCGTGCCGTGTCGAGGACGGCGATGATCTCGTCGGCGGAAAGGGACTCGATGTCGAGGAGGTGTTTGCGATTCCAGATCATGCGCAGCTCACGGCTGGGGGGATGGAGTAATGGAGTTGGGGCGGATTGGAAAGTCATTACTCCGCCACTGCGCTGCGCCCAAGGCTCCGCGGCATCAGGCCAGCGAACCGTTGCCGTTCTTCACCAGCCACACGCCGTCCTCGCCGTCGGCTTCCTTCAGCTTCACGTTCACGCGCTCGTTGGCGCGTGTGGTGACGTTCTTGCCCACGAAGTCCGCCTTGATGGGCAGCTCGCGATGACCACGATCAATCAGCACGGCGAGCTGCACGCGGCGCGGACGGCCGAAGTCGTTGAGCGCATCCAGCGCGGCGCGCGTGGTGCGCCCGCTGAAGAGCACGTCGTCCACGAGCACGACGGTCTTGCCCGTGATGTCGCCGGGAATCTGCGTGGGGTGGACGGTGGGCGCGAGGTGATTGCCCAGGTCGTCGCGGTGCATGTTCACGTCGAGCGCGCCTGTGGGGACGGGCTGGTTCCAAAGCTCCCCGAGGGTCTTCGCCAGCCGGTGCGCCAGATGCACGCCGCCCGTCTGCACGCCGACGAGGACAACATCCGCCCCGGACACGTTGCGTTCGACGATCTCATGGGCGATGCGCGTGAGCGCACGGGAAAGCGCGGCGGCGTCGAGGAGAAGCGGATCAGGCATGGGAAAGGGACGGGGAACCAAGGGCGGCAGCCGGGAGCGGGAGCTAGTTCTGGCCGTGCGCGTGCCGCGACTTGCGCCACTTGGCCCGGTGCTTGACGATCCAGTCCGTCAGCGCGCGCTCGAAGCCGACATCGTGCTGGGCCTTCTCGGACTCGATCCACTTGTGCTTCATGATCTCCTCGCGCTCGGCGAGGAACTCGCGGTAGAGCGAGGAGTTTTTCACCCACTCGTCGTCGCCGCCAGATTGCCCAGAGGTATTTGACATATCAGCCACGGTTGCCGGTCTACAGTGGGGAGGCAATGTATCAGCGGGCCCGTTCGTGACAATCTGATTTTCGGGCGGGGAAATTCCCTACGGTCAAACCCGTCGCCGCCTGGCTGTGAACAGCCGGTGAATGGCTGCCGATAAGTTTTCTGGTTCCAGTTTGCGTGCGCGCGGCAAATCCCGTCTCCTCCCCCTGTGATTGATTCCGTTGACCTGCCCGCCGAAGCGTCGCCCGCGCCGCCCGACCTGAAGCGCACGCGCCGACGCAAGGACGCGGCCATTGACCTCTCCAAGGTGGACCGCCTGCCGCCGCACTCCATCGAGGCCGAGCAAGGCGTGCTGGGCTGCATGCTGCTCGACCCCAACACCGCCATCGGCACCTGCGTCGAGAAGTTCAAATCCCGCCGCGACACCTCCGATACGGCGAAGAGCAACCGCTTCGACGCGCCCGCGCCCAATCCCCACGCCGGAGCCTCCGCCGCCTTCTACGACCTTCGCCACCAGTCCATCTACGAGACGCTCGTGACGATGTATGACGCGAAGGAGGCGATTGATCTTATCACCGTTCGCCAGCGCCTCAAGGACAAGGGCCAGCTCGACGCCATTGGCGGCGTCGCCTACCTCACCGCGCTCGTGGACGCCACGCCCTCGTCTGCGAACCTCCCTTTCTACGCGGACATCGTCGTCGAGAAGCACCTGCTCCGCCGAATGATCCAGACCTGCTCCAGCGTCATCGGCCGCATCTTCGACGAGGAGCAGCAAGGCGATGTCGAGCAACTCCTCGACGAGGTGGAGAAGGAAGTCCTCCACATTAGCGAGGAGCGCGAGGAGACGGCCAGCGTGGCCATCAAGGACCTCGTTCATCGGGCCATCAACCAGATCGAGTTCATCCAGTCCCACCGGGGACAGCCCATCGGCTTGTCCACCGGCTTCGCCGACTTCGACAAGATGACCAGCGGCCTGCATCCCTCGGAGATGATCGTTATCGCCGCGCGGCCCTCGGTGGGCAAGACCTCCCTGGCGATGAACATCGCCGAGCACGTCGCGCTGGATCTCAAGCTGCCCGTGGGAGTCTTCAGCTTGGAAATGTCCGCCGAGTCGCTCGTGCAACGCATGCTCTGCTCGCGGGCCCGCGTGAACCTGCGCGACATCCACGGCGGCTTCATGGTCGAGCGCGATTTCCACAAGCTCACCGGTGCAGCCGGAGTCATGGCCGGCGCGCCGCTGTTTATCGACGACACCGCCAGCCTCAGCATCCTCCAGCTCCGCGCGAAGGCCCGCCGCGTCCACCAACAAAACGGTATCAAGCTCTTCGTTGTAGACTATCTCCAGCTTCTCCGCAGCACCGCCAAGCGCGCCGAGAACCGCCAGCAGGAAATCGCCGACATCTCGCAAGGCATCAAGGCCCTCGCCAAGGAACTCAAAGTTCCCATCATCGTCCTGGCCCAGCTCAACCGCGAACTCGAGAAGCGCGGCCCCGGCGAAAAGCCCAAGCTCTCTGACCTCCGCGAGTCCGGCTCCATCGAGCAGGACGCTGATCTCGTGGGCCTTCTCTACAAACCTAAGATCGGCAAGGAAGACGAAGAGGAGCCAACTGAGCAAACCAGCTATGATGCCATCCCAGTTAACCTGCTCATCGCCAAACAGCGCAATGGCCCGACCGGCGACGTCCACCTGACTTTCCTCAAGGGCTTCACCCGCTACGAAAGCGCCGCCAAGGTCTCCGACGCGGACACGCCCCACGAGTGAGGGGCTGCCGCCAGCCCTTTGGTAGCGCGCCGAAGCCGGAATTTGAGTTATGGCCGAGCAAGAACGCAAAAAGCGCGGGCAACCAGTGCGTGAGGAAACGCGCCCTGCAGCCCCTCGGCCACGCAAAGCCGCAAGCCGCAAGCCGAACCCAACAAAGCTAGCGCCGCAGTTCAAATTCGCGATGGCACGCGAGTATCTCGACCGACATGGATTGTGGAACCCGAGGGACGGACGAAAGCCCAAGCCGGGCAAATGCAGCCACCAGATAAACCTCGTCGGCACAGCCAAAGCATGGCGGAAGCTGTCAAAGTTCTTCTTGGCGCTCGCCAAGGCAGACACGAAGCGGGACGGCGATTGTCACAAGCACAGCGAGATGTGGAGTCACGATGGTCGCGTGCGGATTCATTTGATTGTCCGCAGGGCGGAGGAGTTTCCATGGTTCGATTGAAGTGTCGCGCCCGAATGCTCGTCCGGTCACCGCCAGATCAAAACGCGACTTGAGGCTGCCTGTCAGTTGCGCCAACCTTGCCTCATGCTGAATCTCAACCCGCTGCGCGAACGGCTCAACGGCCCCTTCTCCCCGTTCGTCATTCATCGCTCGGACGGACGCAAGTTCGAGGTTCCGCACCGGGATTTCATCGCTGTCGGCAAGGGTGTCGTTTACATCGTGGACGAGGAGGATTGCACCTACACGATTGACGCGCTGCACATCGTCAGCATCTCGGATCGCCCGGCCAAGCGAGCGAAGTCGGCCCGGTAGTCATTCCCCTCGGCGACGTTTCCCTCCGCGCTCGAAGTCATGCCCGCCACCAGCTCCGCCCCGCTGCTCGACGTGCGCGCCTGCACCATCCGCTTCGGCGGCCTCACGGCAGTCAACGCGCTGGACCTTCAGATTCTGCCTGACCAACTGTTCGGCCTCATCGGGCCGAACGGCGCGGGCCAGACCACCGTCTTCAATCTCATCACCGGCGTCTATGAGCCGACGGAGGGCACGATCGCGTTCGGCGGCCACGACATCCACGGCCTCGCGCCCTACGAGATCACCGAGCACGGCATCGCCCGCACGTTCCAGAACATCCGCCTCTTCCCGTCGCTCTCCGTCTTCGACAACGTGCGCGTCGCCTTCCACCTTCACGTCGTCAGCGGCGTCGTCCACTCGCTCACGCGCGGGCCGGTCTTCCGCAAGGAGGAGCGGGAAATCGCCACGCAGGTCATGGACATGCTGGAGATTTTCAAGCTCGGCAAATTCGCCGACGTGCCCGCCAAGAGCCTCCCCTAAGGCGACCAGCGTCGGCTCGAAATCGTCCGCGCCCTCGCCACGCGCCCCAAGCTCCTGCTCCTCGACGAACCCGCTGCCGGCATGAACCCGACCGAGAAGATCGAGTTGATGCAGCTCATCCGCTTCATCAAGGACAAGTATCGCCTCGCCGTCCTGTTAGTGGAGCACGACATGCAAGTCGTCATGGGCATCTGCGAACGCATCGCCGTGCTCGACTACGGCGTGAAGATCGCGGAAGGGACACCGGCGGAAGTGCGGAAGAACCCGAAGGTGATCGAGGCCTATCTGGGCGAGGAACACCCGAAGGAACCCTGA
Source organism: Verrucomicrobiales bacterium (assembly GCA_005791875.1). Taxonomy (GTDB): domain Bacteria; phylum Verrucomicrobiota; class Verrucomicrobiia; order Limisphaerales; family SXTU01; genus SXTU01. The sequence continues at coordinate 422 of SXTU01000093.1, read as the reverse complement.
CGATGCTCGAAGTCAAACATCTCCAGGTCAACTACGGCGCGGTCGCCGCGCTGCACGGCGTGTCGCTGACCGTGCCCAAGGGCGACATCGTGACTTTGATCGGCGGCAACGGCGCGGGGAAGACGACGACCTTGCGCGCCATCTCCGGCCTCCAAACCGCAGCATCCGGCGAAGTCATTTACGAAGGCCGCAACATCACCCGGCTCCCGGCCCACGAGATCGTGAAGCTCGGCCTCGCCCATGTGCCGGAGGGTCGCATGGTCTTCGCGAACCTCACCGTGCTGGAGAACTTGCAGATGGGCGCTTATCTCCGCAGCGACAAGCCGGGCATCGCGACGGACATGGCCTACGTCTTCAGCGTCTTCCCCCGACTGAAGGAGCGCGAGAAGCAGGTCTCCGGCACGCTCTCGGGCGGCGAGCAG
>SXTU01000092.1 GCA_005791875.1 Verrucomicrobiales bacterium | reverse complement strand
ATCGCAGCAACCGACGAACCCGAGCATTTACGGCGCGGTCGGTTGGGGGAGCGCGCGGCCAAGGCGTTTCTGCAAAAGCAGGGGATGAAGTTTTTGGCGGCCAATTTTCGCTCCAGCCGTGGTGAGATCGATTTGATCTTTCGAGCCGGAAGCACAGCAGGCGAGTTTTTTACAGGTAATGGAACAGACTGCCTCGTGTTCGTCGAGGTGAAGGCGCGTTCCTCCGAGGCCTGGACGCGTCCCGCCGCCGCCGTGAACGCGCGCAAGAAGCGGCTGCTCTCTCAGGCGGCGATGGACTACCTCCGCCTGCTCAAGGACCCGCGCGTGAAGATCCGCTTCGACATCGTGGAGGTCTTGCTGGCTGACGGCGCGGTCCGGGAAATCCGCCACCTGCCCAACTCGTTCACGCTGACAGGCCCGATGCGCCACGGGTGAGGTGTCGGCGGCGGTCGTGGCCCTCTACGCAATCTTGCCGAAGGCAGCCGCGGCCCCCGGCCAGCTCACGCCCCGACGCGCTTCTTGATCTCCTTCAACTGCGCGGCCTCGGGCTTGGCGGTGTAATACTTGTCCAGCGGGTAGCAGCCGGAGATGAGGCCGTTGCGTGGCGCGGTGGTGCAGTCGCTGAAGGTGCGGCAGATGAGGCGCCTCTCGATCTCTCCCTTCGCCGCAGCGTCGGCGAGCATCGCCGGGTAGCTCAACACTGCGCGGCCGATGCCCACCAAGTCCGCCCATCCGTGGCGCAGGAGAAACTGCGAGACGTGGGGCAGGTATTCTTGGAGATAGCTCAGGCCAGAGGCGACCAGAACAGGGATTCGCAATTCGCAATTCGCAATTCGCAATTTCTCCAAGTGTTCCTTCAGTTTCCGCACGACTTGCACTTGCCGCTCCACGTCAGTGAGCGGGTCGTAGGCGGGCTGGTAGCCGTCGCTGGGCGGGTAGGCGGCCGGGCGTTGGAGATGCGGCGTGTAGTAGGGCGAGCCGGCGGTCGTGTTGAGAATCTTCACGCCGAGCTGCGCGCAGAGCTCCGCGAACTGGAAGGTCTCCGTGAGGTCAATCTGCGTTGGGTCGCTCTGGCTCACGCCGAAGCCGTAGCGATACGGCAGGCAATGCGCGTGCTCCTCCGGGATGCCGGGGCCGAGCTTGCCGGGCACGGACAGCGCGGGGTCGGGCCGGTGCGGCACCATGTCGAAGCAGCTCAGACGCACGGCGAAGTCAATCGGGTTCCCGCTCGCGCGGATGCCGGCGACGATGTCGCGCAGGATGCGGGTGCGGTTCTCGAAGCTGCCGCCGAACTTGCCGGGCCGCGTGTGCGCGCCGAGGAACTCGTGGAGCAGGTAGCCGTGGCAGTGCTTGAGGTCCACGAAATCCGCGCCCACGTCCCACGCGATCTTCGCCGCGCGCACGTAGTCCTCGATCAGCCGCTCAATCTCGTCGTCGGTGAAGACCTGCGCATTGCTTGTTACCTTGAACTTGGGGTCGAGCAGCGGATGCCGGAACGCGACGCGCGGTTCGTAGCGCATCCGCTCGATGGGCCGACAGAAACGTCCCGAATGCGTGAGCTGGAAGCCGATGACGAGATCGTCCGTTGTGCCGTAGCGCTCGGCGTGCGCGCGCTTCAGGAGGCCGACCAGCTCCGAGATCTCGGCCTTGTTCTGCTCAATGATGATGAGCTGGTTCGGGTTCGCGCGACCGTCGGGTCGAACGGCCATCGCTTCCGCACCGCAAATCATCTTCGCGCCGCTCTCGCCGAAACGCTGCCAGCGCCGACGCATCTCCTCGGTCACGCCGCCGGTCGTCGTGCCGTCCCAGCCTTCCATCGGGTGGATGGCGATGCGGTTGCCGATGCGCTTGCTATTGACGACGAGGTTGGGCACCGGCTCGGCGAGCGGGGAATTGCCGCTGGCGATGGCGTCTTCACAGGGCAGCTCGATGCCGAGCGCCGTGCAGTGCGCGCGGAAGTCGGCAACGGTCCTGAGTGAAGGAAGACGGGTGAGCTTGAAGGGTTCGGGCATGGAGCGTGGGGCTGAATGATCAAGGCTTGGTGCGCGCGGCCACGAAGAGCCGTGTGAACTGGCCGTCGCTGACGTTGTAGTAAATGCGCTGGCCGTCGGTGCTGAAGGCGGGGTGCGGGTCGTTGCGCCGCCAGAAGAGAGCGCCCTTGCTTTGCACGAAGCTGTGCAGGAGCGCCCACTTCCCGCCGTTCATGTCAGCGACCATGATGCCCCATTCGAGCGGTGGGCCACCCGCCGCTTCGCTGTGGCCGTCGGTGACCATGAGCTTGCCATCGGGACTGATCGAAGGATGCGACCCGCGCAGGTTGGGCACGTCGGCGAGCTTGGTGTATTTGAACTCCGGGATGTCCGTGTGCATGCGGATGTTCCCGCCCTCGAGGATGTGGCGCGAGTCGGGCTCCCAAGCCGGGTGCCCCCACTTGCCGCGCTGCCAGATGCACTTCGCCTGCGCGAAGTCGTAGCAGACGATGCCCTGCCGCTGGCTCGCGTTCTTGGCCATGAAGTTGCCGCCTCCATTGCCGGCGGCGATTTTGAAGAACACGCGCTTCAGATCAGGGCTGAGGACGGGGAAGAAAATCGAGCAGGGCTTGCCAGAGAATTCCTTGGTCAGCCAGTCGCCATATTTGGCGTCAACCTCGGCGATGGTTGCACTGCGTGTCAGCTTGCCGGTCTTCGCATCCCAGAGTTCGAGGTCGCGGTGCGCGCCGGGATTCCAGTGACAACCGTAGAGCGGCAGCAGATCGCCGGCTGGCTGGCCGAATCCGAGCTGACGATCCTCCGCGACGACCGTCTTCGGGAGCGTCGCGACATCCACGACCACCACGCGCCACTTCTTCTCGATGACCTCGTGAAAGGCGACGCGCCTGCCGCCCGAGAGCCATTGCTGGCAAGCAGCCCGGTGCGCGTCCTCGGTGTGGACGTTCTCCGCGAGCACTGTTTCCTTGCCAGTCGCTCGTTCTAGGATGCGCACCTGGCCGATGTATCCAGCCGGATGCTTGGAGGAGAAGAACAGGCCGTGCTTCCCGTCCGGGCTTTCCGGATTGGCGACGTAGTAGCTGTGAATCCTGTGTCGGCCCGCGACACTGGATACCGGCGCGATGCGGGCGCCCGTGGTCCACGGTGTGACGGGACCTCCGGCCGAATCCGCAGCGACGAGCGGCAACGCCAGGAGGGAAATCAGGCCGAGCATGAGTCTCATGTTGGTCAGCGCATGCGACGAAAGGACGCGCGGACTCTAGGCATCCGACGCTTGGAAACAAGCCGGGAGGTGGAGCGCCGGTCTCCAACCCAGCATGCAGCCGGAAAAGAACGCACTTTGGTCCGCACCGGGTCGGAGACCGGCCCTCCTTGGGACCGCGACCCCAAAATGCTTTGCCTCGCCTCCGGCGCGCGTGTAGAAACGCGCTCTGTTTTCCGGGCAGTTTGCGAATGAAAAGCCAGCGTTGTCACCGAGCGTTCCCGCGAGAGGCGCTGCGCCTTTTACGCCGTGCTGTGCTCACGGCCTGGCTCTGCCTTGTCGTCGGCAACACGGGCTGCTCCGTCAAGCGCCTCGCCATCAACCAGCTCGGCGATGCGCTCTCCAACGGCACCGGGACCTTCGCCACGGATGACGATCCCGAGCTGATCCGCGATGCCGCGCCGTTCAGCCTCAAGCTCATGGAGTCGCTCCTCGCCGAGTCGCCGGAGCACCGCGAATTGCTGCAAGCACTGGCCAGCGGCTTCACGCAATACGCCTACGCCTTCGCGCAGCAGCCCGCCGACGCGCTGGAGGAGAAGGACCTCGCCGCCGCAGCATCCGGGCGCGAGCGGGCGAGACGCCTTTATCTCCGCGCTCGCAACTACGGCCTGCGCGGGTTGGAGGCGCGGCATCCCGGCTTCGAGAAACTCCTCCGCTCCGATCCAGCCGCCGCCGTCCGCGTCACGAAGAAGGCCGACGTGCATCTGCTCTACTGGACCGCCGCGTCGTGGGCCGCAGGCATCTCGCTCTCGAAGGAAAGCCCCGACGCAATCGCTGACCTGCCGCTCGCGGCGGGGCTGATGGACCGTGCGCTGGCGCTGGACGAGAAGTTTGACCACGGCGCGATTCACTCCTTTCTCATCACCTTCGAGCTGGCCCGGCCCGGCGCAGGACCGGACGCGGTGGTGAAGTCGCGGCAGCACTTCGCGCGCGCCGTCGAGTTGAGCGGGGGAAACCAAGCCGGGCCGTTTGTCTCGCTCGCGGAAAACGTCGCGGTGAAGCAGCAGAACGCCGCCGAGTTCAAAGCATTGCTCGAAAAAGCGCTAGCCGTTAAGGTTGACACCCGTCCCGAATGGCGGCTGCTGAATACCATCATGCAGCGCCGGGCCAAGTGGCTGCTGGGGCGGATGGATGATTTGATACTGCCCGCGTTGCCGACGGAGACAAAGTGATGAATGCCCAATTCTCAATACCCAATTCCCAAAGAATGACCAATGACGAATGCCCAAAGCCGGGCCGCCACGCGCGCGGCCATTCGGGCTTGGGCATTGATTGGTCATTGGTCATTGGTCATTACGCGCGCTGACGATTGCACTCGCACTGGCCGCCGCGCCCTTGCAGGCGGCCGCTCCCGTCAAAATCCGTCTCGCCACACTCGCGCCCAAGGACACATCGCCCCACAAAAGCCTCCAGCAAATGGGCGAGTCCTGGCGCAAGTCCACCGGCGACCAGGTCCAGCTCACCATCTACACCGACGGCACGATGGGCGGTGAGGCCGACATGGTGCGCCGAATGCGCGTCGGGCAGATTCAGGCGGCGATGCTCACCGGCCCCGGCCTCTCGCAAATCGAGGACTCCGTCAGCGGCCTGCAACTCCTGCCGATGATGTTCCGCTCGCTTGACGAGTTCGATTACGCCTTCGAGAAGCTCCGGCCCGGTCTCGAAAAGAAATTCCGCGACAAGGGTTTTGAAGTCCTTTGCTGGGGCGACCTCGGCTGGGTTCGCTTGTTCTCCAAGCAACCCGGTCGCCGCATTGACGACTTCCGCAAGATGAAGGTCTTCGTCTGGTCCGGTGACTCCCGTTCCGCCGACGTGATGCGCGCGCTGCGCGTCAACCCCGTGCCCGCCGAGCAGACCGACGTGCTGCCCGGCCTCCAGACCGGCCTCTTCGACATGGTCCCCAGCGTGCCCATCTACGCGCTGGCCGGGCAGTTCTACGGCCCCGCCTCGCACATGCTCGAAATCAACTGGGTGCCGCTCGTCGGCGCGACCATCGTGTTGAAAAAAAGCTGGGACGCCACGCCTGCCGACAAACGTCCCGCCCTCCTCCAGGCCGCCGCCGAGGCCGGCAAACAAATCCGCGCGCAGGGCCGCAAGGAAAGCGACGAGGCTGTCGCAGCGATGGTGAAGCGCAGCCTGAAAGTCATCCAGCCCACGCCCGACGACCTCGCCGACTGGGTGCGCTTCGCCGATGAGGCCCATTCGAAAATCCGTGGCAAGCTCGTGCCCGCCGAGATGTTCGACGAGGTGTCGAAGCTCGTGAAGGAGTATCGCGCCAAGGCGAAATGAGCCGATTGCGGACAGACAGCCGGCGGAACGGTTGCAAGGCCGCAGCGCGTTTCTTCTCCCTCTCCCTTCATCGGATGAGGGGAGAGGGTTGGGGTGAGGGGTCGCGTGCGTCGGCGTTGGCGGCCCCACCCCTCATCCGGCCTTCGGCCACCTTCTCCCCTCCTCCGAGGAAGGGAGAAGGCGTGCGGCGTGGCGTTCGGTTCGCTAGCCACAGACGGGCTGCACGCTGCGTGTTCCGTGTGGAGCGCGCAGCCGCCCCGAGGCTACTCACGGAACACGCAACACGGAGCACGCCTTCCCCATGCTAGTCACCGACGCCGCTCCTCCCGCCGCACCACCCACCGGCATCCGCCTATGGCTGCGCCAGGGAGAGAACCTCCTGCTCAGTTCCGTCCTCGTCGCTCTGATGGTGTTGCCGTTGCTGGAGGCATTTCTGCGCAAGGCGTTTCAGTCCGGCATTCCGGGCGCAACGGCTCTCGTCCAGCACTTCACCCTTATCATCGCGATGCTCGGCGGTGCGCTCGCGGCGCGGGACAGCCGGCTGCTCGCGATGTCTGCGTTGCCGACGATTCTGCCGCCCAAGTGGAAAGTCTTTGCCGCGCTCTTCAGCGGCACGGCGGCCACGACGGTCACGCTCTTCCTCACCGTCGCTGGCATCGAGTTCGTGAAGACGGAGCGCGAGAGCGGAAACTTCCTCGTCGGCAACCTGCCCATCTGGTGGGTTCAAATCGTCACGCCCATCGGCTTCGCGCTGGTGACGGGTCGGCTGCTCTGGAACGCCTCGCCGAAGTGGTGGGGGCGCGCCGTTGTCTTCGTCGCGAGTGGTTTGCTCGTGTGGCTCGCCACGCATCCGCCCATGGACCCGGCCAAGCTCGTCTGGCCCGCGATTGCCACGCTGCTCGTCGCGACCGTGCTCGGTTCGCCCATCTTCGTCACGCTCGGCGGCGCGGCGATGATTCTCTTCTGGGGCGACGACCTGCCCATCGCGTCCATCCCGCTCGACCACTACCGGCTCGTCACCAACGCCACGCTGCCGACCATCCCGCTCTTCACGCTCGCGGGTTATCTGCTCGCGGAAGGCGGCGCGTCGAAGCGGCTGATCGGCGTGTTCCAGGCACTGTTCGGCTCGTTCCGGGGCGGCCCGGCCATTGTCACCGCGCTGGTCTGCACATTCTTCACCTCGTTCACCGGCGCGAGCGGCGTGACCATTCTCGCGATGGGCGGCCTGCTCATGCCCGTGATGCTCGCGGCGCGCTACTCGGAGCGCAACGCCCTCGGCCTGCTCACCGGTTCCGGCGCGCTGGGGCTGCTCTTCCCGCCGTCGCTGCCGCTGATTCTCTACGCGATCATCGCCGGCTCGAAGGCGCAGGCCGCTGGCGTGACCATCGAGAAAATGTTCCTCGCCGGTCTGATGCCCGGCCTGCTGCTCGTGGCGTTGACTGCGTGGTGGGGCGTGAGCCGTGGCCCGAAGGACGCGGACGACCGGCCCAAGTTCTGCGGTGCCACCGCGCGTGCGGCCATGTGGGAGGCGAAGTGGGAACTCGCCGTGCCGTTCGTCGCGCTGGGTGCGCTCTTCGGCGGCATCGCCACGCCGGTCGAAGCGGCGGCGGTCACGGCGCTCTACGTGTTCATCGCCACCGTCTTCATCCACCGCGACCTCAAGCTCACCACCGACATCCCGCGCGTGCTGACCGAATGCGGCCTGCTGGTGGGCGGCGTGCTGATGATTCTCGGTGTCGCGCTGGGCCTGACCAACTACCTCGTGGACGCGCAAATCCCCGACAAGGCCGTCGCATGGGTCACCGGCACGATTCACTCCAAGCTGCTGTTCCTCCTAGTGCTGAACGTGCTGCTCCTCCTCGTGGGCTGCTTCATGGACACCTTCTCCGCCATCGTGGTCGTCGTGCCATTGCTCGTGCCGCTCGGCTCCGCGTATGGGATAGACCCGCTGCACCTTGGCATCATCTTCCTCGCGAACATGGAGTTGGGCCTGCTCGCTCCGACCGTGGGCATCAACATCTTTCTCGCCTCCTACCGCTTCAAGAAGCCGGTGATGGAAGTCTCCCGCGCCGTGCTGCCGATGCAGGCCGTCCTCATCATCGGCGTGCTGCTCATCACCTACTTCCCGCCGCTGACCACGTGGCTGCCGGGCTGGCTGGGGAGGTAGAGGGAGAAGGCTTTCATTTGCCGACTCCGTGTCGCCTCACGCCTCCACCGGCACCACGAGGTTGCCCATGATGTAGTCACGGCGCTCGGGCGTGTTCTTGCCCATGTAGAAGCCGAAGATGCCGGCGGCCTCGGGCTTGGGCGCGAACTCCACGCGACTCAACTTCATCTGCTTCCCGATGAATTGCTTGAACTCCGCCGGGGAAATCTCACCGAGGCCCTTGAAGCGCGTGATCTCGGCGCTCTTGCCCAGCTTCGCCGCCGCCGTGTCGCGCTCGGCCTCGCTGTAGCAGTAGATCGTCTCGTGCTTGTTGCGCACGCGGAAGAGCGGCGTCTCCAGCACATGCACATGGCCGTCGTGGACGAGCGGCTCGAAGAACTTGAAGAAGTAGGTGATCATCAGGTTGCGGATGTGCAGCCCGTCCACGTCGGCGTCGGTGGCGAGGATGACCTTCTCGTAGCGCAGGTGGTTCGGGTTGTCCTCCACGTCGAGCGCGCGCATGAGGTTATACATCTCGTCGTTGCGATACATCACGTCGCGCTTGAGGTCCCAGACGTTGAGCGGCTTGCCCTTCAGCGTGAAGACGGCCTGCGTCTCGACGTCGCGGCAGCTCGTGATGGAGCCGCTGGCGGACTGGCCCTCGCAGATGAAGACCATGCTGCCCTTGCCCTTGCCCTTGTCTTTGTCGAAATGCGTTTTGCAGTCCTTGAGCTGCGGCACGCGGATGGTCACGGCCTTCGCGCGTTCGCGGGCGAGCTTCTTGACCTCCTGCAATTCCTTGCGCAACTGCCGGCTGTCCTCGGCCTTCGCGACGATCTGCGTGGCGATGTCCTTGTTGCGGTTGAAGAAGTGCAGCAGCTCCTCGCGCACCTTGTTGACAAGCTCCGTGCGGATCTCGGTATTGCCCAGCTTGTTCTTCGTCTGCGACTCGAAGACGGGGTCCTTCAGCCGGATGGCCACCGCGCCGGCGATGCCCTCGCGCACGTCGTCGCCCTCGAAGCTGGCCTTGGCGTATTCGTTCACCGCCTTGAGCAGGCCCTCGCGGAACGCGCTCAGGTGCGTGCCGCCGTCGCTGGTGTATTGGCCGTTCACGAACGAGTAGATCACCTCGCCGTAGCGGCTGTTGCTGTGTGTGAAGCAGAACTCCAGCGTCTTGCTCGTGAAATGCAGCGGCGCGTAGATCGGCTCCGCGTTGTCGCTCGCCAGTTCCTCCATCACGAGATCGTGCAGCCCGTGGCGCGAGACGAAGGACTTGCCATTGAAGATCAGCTTCAGCCCCGCGTTCAGGTAGCTGTAATGCCGCAGCCGGCGCTCGATGAACTCGTCGCGGAACTCGGACTCCTTGAAAATCTCCGGGTCCGGCGTGAATCGGACGAAGGTGCCGTTTGCCTCGGTGGTCTTGCCCTTGTTCTCCTTCTTGAGCCGGCCCTGCTTGAAGCCCGCCTCGGAGAACTCGCCGTCGCGATGGCTGCGGACGAGGAAATCCTTGGACAGCGCGTTGACCGCCTTGGTGCCCACGCCGTTGAGGCCGACGCTGAACTGGAAGACCTCGTCGTTGTATTTCGCGCCGGTGTT
>SXTU01000091.1 GCA_005791875.1 Verrucomicrobiales bacterium | reverse complement strand
TTGTGGCGTGACGGCACAATCACCGCGGCGCATGAACATTTTGCCACCGCGGTGATTCGGGTTTTCCTCGGCAACGCGGCCAAGCCGTTCGCTGGAACGGAGAGCTCCCCGGTGCTGGTTGTTACGACACCAGCGGGACAGATACACGAACTCGGCGCGCTGCTCGTCGGTGCGACGGCGGCGAATCTCGGCTGGCAGGTTACGAATCTCGGCGCCAGCCTGCCCGCGGCGGAAATTGCCGGTGCGTGCAGGCAGAACCGCGCCCGTGCCGTGGCTTTGAGCCTAGTTTATCCCGAGGACGACCCGCGACTGGAGGGCGAACTGATCCGGCTGCACGAGTCGCTGCCACCGGAAGTCATCCTCCTTGTCGGTGGCCGAGCGATGCCGGCCTACCATGACGTCTTGAAAAAAATCGGCGCGATACAAGTGAATGACCTCTCGGAACTCTCCTCGGCCCTGGACAACTTGCGCAAGCCGGACAAGAAAGTGAAACGATGAAAACGTTCTTCTCGCCCAACATCGACACCAAGGGCCGCCTTGTCCGCGGACTCGGCGCGCTGGTGCTGCTCGTTGGGGCGGGTTTTGGCTTCACGGTTTCCCTCTGGCTGGGGTTCGGGTTGCTGGCGGCGGGGATATTCGTCGGGTTCGAGGCGCTGCGAGGTTGGTGCGTGATGCGCGCCTGCGGCATCAAAACCCGGCTTTGAGCGGGCACCCCCATCAAAGAGTTTATCTTCGAATCCGAAACCTGCGTTCCGCGCCCGCGCAGCGAAGTCTTCCCCTTCTTCGCCGAGGCGCGCAACCTGCAAACCCTCACGCCTCCCTGTCTGAAGTTTGAAGTCCTCACGCCAGCGCCGATCATATTGCGTGCCGGCATCCTGATTGATTACCGAATCACCGTTCACGGTCTTCCCATCCGCTGGCGCACGGAAATCGCCGAGTGGGATCCACCGCACCGGTTCGTGGACGTTCAACTGAGAGGCCCTTACACCTTGTGGCATCACACACACATGTTCGAGGAACGGGATGGCGGCACCCTCTGGGCCGGGCAAATTCTTTTCTGTAAATTGATTGAGCATCAAGCTGAGGGTGGGTTTTGGTTTTCCATGTTGAGGTAGATTATTCCGGTTTCCCATTCGTCGCTGGTCTCGGCCAGAAGGGCGGAGATCAGGCGCAGGAGGGAGCTTTCATTGGGGAAGACGCGGGCGACACGGGTGCGGCGCTTGAGTTCTTGGTTGACACGTTCGAGCGCATTGGAGGTGCGCATCCGTTGCTGGTGGGCGGCAGGCAGCATGAACACCGTGAAGCCTTGCGGCAGGTTTTCCTCCAGCCAGGCCGCGAGTTTGGGCGCGTTTTTGGCGTAGTGGGCGACGAGCTCCTTGAGCCGCTGTTCGGCGGCGAGGCGACTCGTGCATTGGAATACGCCACGGATGGCGCGGGCGACTTCGGCGCGCTGCTCCAGACGCGGGACGTAAGCCTGAGCGTTTTGCTGGAGGTGGAACTGGCAGCGTTGCCAGGGGACGGCTCCAAAGACGGCCTGGCGCGCCGCGGCCATGCCGGAGTGATCGTCGCTGACGATGAACGTGACCCCGCACAGGCCGCGTTGGACGAGGCTGTGGAAGAAAGCCCGCCAATGGGCTTCGGCTTCACTGAGCGCGACACTCACGCCGAGGATGACCCGCTGCCCTTCAGGGGTGATGCCCAGGTCGATGAGGACGGCGCAGGCGCTGACCTGGGTGGAACTGACGGCGGTGCCGCAAAGTTCCTCGACGATGGCGGAGACTTTGCGGGTGGAGACACCCTGGACATACATTTCGGCCATGGCGAGTTTGAGAGCCTGCTCGGAGCGGAGGCCTTTTTCCAGGGCGCTGGGATAGAAGGCGGTGTCGCCCCGGACTTGCGGCACGCTGAAGGTGATGGGACCGACGCGGCTGGCGAGGGTTTTGGGTTTGTAGCCGTTGGCGTAGCCCCGGCGGGTGGCGGTGCGCTCGTAGGTTGGGCTTGGAGGACTTCATGGCGTTCGACGCGCATGCGCAAATCTCGGAGATGAAGTTTGGACACGCCATTGAGCGCGAGGCGTTCGGTGGGTTTGCCGCTGGTCCACTTGTCCCAGTTGAAGCCGTGCATCAGGTCGCAGGCGATGCCGTGTTTCTCCAGCATCACGGCGATGGCTTGGGCGGTGTCGAAGGTCGGGTTCCCCTGACCGCCGCTCTCGGTGTAGGTGACGAGCGCCTTCTTGAGCTGATCGGCGAGGCCGAGGTAATCCACCACCAGTCCGCCGGGTTTGTCGCGAAAGACGCGGTTCACGCGGGCGATGGCGTGCATCAGGCCGTGGCCTTGCATCTCCGACTTGCCGAGGTCGGCCACGCGCTGCTCCCGGTCGGCGGGTGCGAGCGTGCCGGTGACGGAATCCACCTCAACGCCCTTGGGAAGTTTTTCGCGCAGGGCAGTGGCCACATAGTCCGCCGTCTCGATGAACCGGCAGAACACAATCGGGTTGTAGCCGTCCTTGACCAGAGCCTTCACCACGCCAACGAGCTTTTGCAGTTTCTCGTCTTTGTCGCCCTTCAGATCGTCCGCGAGCTTGGCCAGCTCCAGCAGGCGGCGGCGCGTGCGAGTGGCTTCGTCGTCCTGCTCCTCCACCGTCTCCGAGCCGGGGGTCACGTCTATGGCCTCGGCGGAGTCTTCAAGTGAGATGTCCAGGACGGTTTGGCGGCCCATCTCGTCGGCGGCCTGCGCGTCCTCGGCGTCGTTCACGCTGGCCCGGCTGCGCAACGTGGCCGCAGCAGCGGCGGGGCTGCTTCCGAGGCAACGCAGCAGGGCCAGCGCCGACCACCAGCGCACGCGCTGACGAAATGCGCTCAGAGTCTTGTCGTGGACACGCTCGGAGATAAATCGCAGCACCTTGTTGAACAGCTCCTTGTAGTCCGCTGACAACTGGTAGGTCGTCTCGGTCGGGATGCGTTTGGGGAACGGCGTGTCGGCGTCGAGAAAGTGTTCGATGTCCGCCCGGCGACGCTGCACGAAATGGGCCGCAAGCTGGCGGCGGTGATGCTCGTTCTCCTTGCCGGTCAGCAGGTCCGGCAGGTTGGCGAAGTCCGGCTTCAGCAGTGTGAGCAGGGAGCGGAACGCGTTCTCGTTCCCGCTGTGCGGCACCGCGCTGACAAGGATCATGTGCCGCTCCGGCAGCGCCGCGAGCTTCTTGAGCAACTCGAACCGGAGATGACGCCCGCCGCGAGTCTCGCCTCCGAAGGCGCAGGTATTCGATGGGATTGAGTTCCGGCGCGTAGGCGGGCAGTGCGGCGGCGTAGAGGCGGCCCTGCAGGCTCTCCAGATAGGCCCGCACCAACCGACTGCGGTGGATCATGGCCCCGTCCCAGATCAGCAGCAGTTTTGCGAGGCTGACGATGAACCCGGCACGGAGTGCGGACAAGAAACCGCCCTCGGTGAGCAGCGCAACCGGTAGCGCGGCGGCCGTGGCGAAGTTCCAAGCGATGAGCGCCGGCAGCGCGAGCAGGATCGCAAACCAGTTCATGAACCGCATGGCCAAGCCCATCAGGGCGAGAAAAACAAACACGCCGCACCAGCCGACAAACATGAAGCCGGCGACGCGGAGCAGGTGCCGGAACGCAGTCGGCAGCCCCGCGCAGGGATCGGATTGTCCAGATCGGACGAGGTTGAGGATCGCCGCCGTAACCCAGGTGGCGTAGGCGGCGGCAAGCGCGAGGTTCAAGAGCCAGTGCAGTGAGAGGGCGAAGGGAAGATTGAGCAACGTCAGCGAATGGGATGCGCCGAGGGCGGTGCCGAGCAGCGGGAGTTTCAACATCAGCCCCATCGCTTCTTGCGCCAGCAGGAGCAGGCCCAGCGGCACGAGCAGGTCGAAGTTGCGGGCGAGTGTGCCGGCGGCTCCCGGCATCATCAGCACGGCCACAAGCGTGACTGCGACCGTCAACGCAACCAGCAGCAA
>SXTU01000090.1 GCA_005791875.1 Verrucomicrobiales bacterium | reverse complement strand
TCGCCGGCGGGCCGTTCGTTTTCCTTGCTGAGATGCTGCACCGTCGCGACCACGGTGGCACCGAGGCCGAGCAGAGTGGCCGTTCCCCACGCAAACACACCGAGCACCGGGACCATGTAGAGCAGCGTGGCGATGACTCCGCCGACCAGAAGCGCGAGTAGGCCATTCTCCAGCGCGCCGAACTTCACCTGCCTGCCGAGTTGGTGGCCGACGTAGCGCAGCACCGCCGTCTTGCCCATCAACACCGCGACCACGAACGCCAGCAGCACGAGCGGGAGCAGCAGCACACCGATGCCCGTAGCCACGAGCAGCACGCAGACCGGCGCGAAGAGGATGCTCGCGAGCAACCCGCTGAACAGCGACGTCACCGGCCGCTCCTGCAATGCGCCGACGCTCGCCTGCACCGGCGCGGGGAAGAGCACCTGCATCAGCATATACACGAGCGCGAACATGGCCAGCGCCACCCACGCCCACTCGACTCCCGGTGGAAGCGGGCGCAGCAGCAGCACGCCTTGCGAGAGGTAGTCCGTCGCCCACCGCAGCTTGGGAAACCAATCCGTCGTGCCAATCTCCACGGGACGGCGCGCGAGTTTTGCGCCCGGTGCCCGCTCGATTTGGCAGCCAATGAGCACCGTGTCGCCGCGCACCTCCGCGTCCGGGCCGAGCTTCACCTTGCCGAACACGACGACGAGGTCGCGATTCACTGTGCCATTCACGGTCAACTCGCTGCCGATGGACAGAAGCTGCCGGCGGACCGTCCCATCCATCGTGCCGCGGGCAAAGGCGACGACTGCCTCGTTGACCTCGTCACCGGCGGAGACTTGCAGGTCACTGAGAATCCGAATCGCGTCCTGCGAATTGTGGCGGGACGAGTCCACCCGGACCGACACGGTGTCCTTTAGGTCGGCGTTGAGCTTCACCTCAACCTTGGCTTTGGCTTCTGGCTCGGCGGGATTTTGTGCGAGTGCCAGCGACGCGAAGCTGGTGAACAGGAGCGCCGCGAGTGTGGAGGCAGTTGTCATGGTCAAAGCGTTTGGTGGCGTTGGAGTGTGCAGCGGACAAAGACGGTTCCCAGCGCGATGGCGCAGAGATAGGAGGCCACGAGCAGCGCGCCGACGGCGATGAGCGCGGTGGTCGGGACTGCGCGACCGAGCAGCGACAGGGAATTACCCAGTGCTCCGAAGACACCAAGCGCCTGGGAGGCTGAGCCAGCGAATCCAACCAGCGAATCCAAATTCAACAACACCAACCCGACCCCCGCGAGCGTCGCCACCATGACGCCGGTCGCGGCACCGGCGAGTTGCCGGATGGCACGCGGCCACTCGAACCAGCTTCGTTCCCACCACGCGCCGCGTTCCGCGACGGCAATCGCGGCGAGCACACGCGGCAGCAGGTCGGTGGGCGCGCGGTGCGGCGGGAGTTGCCGCAGCTCGTGGTGGAGCGCGGCGGCCAGTTTGTCTTCAGGTTCCGGGTGCATGCTTGGGCTAAGTTGGAGTTGAGAGTGTGTCGCGCCGCGTGGTGAGTTCGCCTTCGGCGCTGAGTTGGAGCACCCGGCTCAACGCGTCGCGCCCGCGATGGATATCGGTCTTCACCTTGCCGAGCGAGACGCGGAGCTGTTGCGCGATGTCCTCGTAGCTGAGTTCCTCGAAGTGATAGAGCACGAGCGGCACACGCTGGTGGGCGGGGAGGCTTTGCAGGGCGCGCTCCAGCAAGGCGCGGCGGGCCTCGACGTCGTGTGCGGACGAATCGGCGACGGGCGCGGGCAGCGAGGCACTGAACGGCTCGCCGGTGTCGGCGTTGTCCAGCTCGGAGAAGAAGCGCCAGCGCGCGCGGTAGCGTTCGAGGTGGTTGAGGCAGAGGTTGCGCGTGACGGTCTTGAGCCATCCAGGAGCGCGCTCGTTGTCGCGGAGTTCAGCGAAGCGGGCGTGCGCGCGGAGGAAAACCTCCTGCGACACGTCCGCCGCGTCGGCCTCGCGGGCGAGGATGCGGAGAGCAACCGAATAGACCATGTCCTGATGGCGGCGCATGAACGCTTCAAACTCGCTGGTGTCTGTCATGACGGCCCCGGGCTGATCCGGGGCACTCTACTTCAACGACACGCGGAGGGGAGAGAAGTTTCAGAATGTCCAACGCCCAATGACCAAGGCCCAATGAATGACCAGTTCCCCAATGACCGCGAGCGTGCCGGGTGCTCATTGAGCATTCGGCATTGGGAATTCATTGGGCATTTGGAATTGGGCATTGGTCATTAACTCTCGGTCGTCTACCTTCGCGCCGTGTCTTCCCACGCGGAACATCCCGCCGACCCGCCAGCCTTCGCCCAAGCCACCGTCCCGGACGCGTGGCAGTTGCAAGCCGTTCACGCGTTGCGCGCGGGCAAGGACGTCGTCGTCCACGCGCCGACGGGCGCGGGCAAGACGCTCGTCTTCGAGCTGTGGTCGAACAGCGGCAAGCCGCCGGGGCAGGCCATTTACACGGTGCCCACGCGCGCCCTGGCGAACGACAAGCTCGCCGAGTGGCGCGCGCGCGGCTGGCACGTGGGCATCGCGACCGGCGACCTGAGCGACAACCTCGACGCGGCGGTGCTCGTCGCGACGCTGGAGACCCAGAAATACCGGCTCATCCGCGGTGACGGCCCGGCGCTCCTGGTCATTGACGAGTATCAGATGCTCGCGGACGGCGACCGTGGGCTGAACTACGAACTTTGCATCGCGATGGCTCCGCCGCAGACGCGCCTGCTGCTCCTGAGCGGCAGCGTGGAGAACCCGCACCACATCGTGAAGTGGCTGGAGCGGCTTGGGCGCAAGGTGCAGCTCGTGCGGCATCTCACCCGCCCCGTGCCGCTGGAGGAAGTTCACGCCAACGACCTGGGCGGCCACGTCCCCAGCGAGGTGAAGGGCTACTGGCCGCGCCTTGTCGCGAAGGCGCTCGCTGATGACCTCGGGCCAGTGCTCATCTTTGCGCCGCGCCGCAAGGAGACGGAAGCCCTGGCCGGCGAGCTTGCGCGGTTTCTCCCGAACCACAACCCGCTCACGCTCACGACGGAGCAGAAGGCGCTCGTCGGCGAGAAGGTCGCGCGGATGCTGCGCTGCCGCGTGGCGTATCACCACAGCGGCATGAGCTACGGCGCGCGCGCGGGCGTGGTCGAGCCGTTGACGAAGGCGGGGCAGTTGCGCGTCGTGGTCGCGACGATGGGCTTGGCGGCGGGGATTAACTTCTCCTTGCGCAGCGTCGCGCTGGCGGCGGCCTCGTATCGGCGCGATGGCGTGGAGATTCCGATTCGACCGGATGAGATTTTGCAGATGTTCGGTCGCGCGGGCCGGCGGGGCATTGACGAAGTCGGCTACGTGCTGGTGTCGGCGAACGGCGTGCGACTGCTCGACGGACGGCCCGCGTTTCTCGCGCGGTCGGGCCTCGTGGACTGGAGCGCCCTGCTGGGCATCATGGGCGTGGCCGCGCAGGCGGGGCTGGACCCGTTCCGCGAGGCGGTGCGTGTGCAAGAGCGGCTGTTCACGACGAAGCCGATTCTGCTCGGTGTGGAAGGCTCGCTGAAGAATCCGGAAACGCCCTGCGGTCTCAAGACGGACGGCGAGCGCGCGCGGCACGTGCGCAAGATGGTTCGGCAGTTCCTCAACAGCCGGGGCGAATGGGAGGCGTGGCCGGTGTTAAAGGATGTCCCTGCTGCGCGCGTGCAGGTGGTGGAGCCGCTGGGCGAGGGTGTGCTGGCTTTGCTGAAGATGAGCGGGCCGGTGGCTGCAAGACGGCGCGCGACGACGGCGGATGTGTTGCCGCACCGCGCCCTAATTCCAAACGCTGGTAGGGACGCGCTGTCGCGCGTCCTCCCTGCCGCTGACGAGCGAAGCGATGTCGGTGGCTCGCTAGTCTCGGGAGATCGCGTTCGCATCGCTCCGCTCGCTGACGCGGGGGAGGCCGACCGGCAGGTCGGCCCTACCAACGCGCCGATCCGCCTCCGCCCCGCGCTGACAGTGGAAGCGGCGGTGGAGAAACTCGGCGACGGTGGGACGCTGGTGAAGTTGCCGGATGGCGCGTTCGCGCGTTCGCTCACGGTGGCCGATACGTTGAACGGTCAGCAGGTTCTCCTTGCGAAGTGGGTGCGCAAACTGACGGATTGGAACGCGCGGCAGACTTCGCTTCAAGGCTGGCGTGAGCTGGTGATGCCTGCGCTGGAGAAGTGCTTCGCCGCCGAGCTGACGCCGGTGCTGGCTGTCGAGTATCCGAAGGCGACGCGGTTGGATGCCGAGCCTGCCGAGCCTGCGCCAGAGGTCGGCATCGGGCCGGTGCGCGTGGTGATCTCGCTCGGCAAGCTCACGCTCAAGGCGTGCGTGGACGCGCACGGCGTCGCGCTTTGGAAACCGCCGGAGCGCGAGGTGTTCCCGGAGGATTGCTCGCGCTGCCCGTGCGTGCCGATTTGCAAACAGCTCCCCACGGGCACCGGCGTCGCGACGATCTGGCGGCGGCTCGGCTTGGTGGACGCGGCGGGCGTGCCGACGCGGCGCGGGCGCATCGTGAGCTACTTCCACTCTGGGGACGGGCTTGCCGTCGCGGCAGCGCTGGAGGACGAGTCGTTGCCCATCGAGGAGTTCAGCTACGAACTGGCGAACCTGCACGCGGGCCATCGCTTCGCAAAGGGCGACGCGCGGTGGGACGGGCGCATCGCGATGGCCTGCCAGCGGATGTTCGGCCCGCAGACCATCTCCGGCTATCTGGAAAACGGCGTGCCGCCGGAATACGGCGCGGGCGCGGAGGAGATCGCGTCGGACGTGCACAAGGACCCGGACGGCAAGAACGGCTGGACGACGGACTTCCTGGGCATCGGGGACATTGACCGGATGATCATCGAATGGCGCAGCGTGCTGCGGCAGATCGCGCATGCGCCGGACATGGAATGGCCGCGCTGGGAGTCCCTGAAGGACCGCGCGAAGTCCATCCTGCGCGAGACGGACTCGCCGACGCTCACCGAGCTGCCGGCGCTGGACCCGACGCAGACCACGCGCGTGAACCACCAGCTCTCGCTTCGTCGGCACTGAGGGGGAAGTGAAGCGAAATGCGTAATGCGTAGGAGCTGTGTCGCCGGTTACCGTCCGCTCCCCTTGGCATTACGTGTCACGCGTCAGCTTCTCACTGCTTGAACTCGAGGATGACCCCGTTGGTCTTGTTGCGGTCGAAGTTGCCCACGTGGCCGTCCACATAGCCGGTGATGGCCTTGCCGTCCGGGAAGCGCGTGCCGTGGCGGTAGCCGATGTGGTCAATGGTGAGGTTCTCGATGGGCGGGTGGTTGCGCCGGTAGGAGAGATCGCCCACGAGGTAAGTGTCGGTCGGCTTTGTGACCTGCGCCCGGCGCGCGGTGGCGATGAAGTCGCCGGCGGTGACCGGCGCGCCGTTGACGAAGTTCAGTGACGTGTGCTGGTTCATGCCGTAGCTGATGCGCCAAGGATTGCCTGCGCCGGGATACTCCGGGCTGGTGGCGTTGTGCCATTCCTTCTGGCGGTCGGGGCACTTGGAGAGTGAGTTGGTCCAGCTCGTGCCTTGCTGCGCGGAGTTGAACGCCTGGCCGCGAAAGTAAGGCGAGAGCAAATAGTCGAAGCTGTTGGCCTGGACGCCAACCCGGTTCCACGCGTAGGGCAGTTTGTCGTCCTGGTCGTCGCAATAGAGCTGCGTCACCATGGCCCACTGTTTTGTGTTGTTCATGCAGAAGGTCTGGTTCGCCTTCGCCTTGGCCTTGGACAGCGCGGGCAGGAGCATGCCGGCCAGGATCGCGATGATGGCGATGACGACGAGCAGTTCGATGAGTGTGAACGCGGAGCGTGGCAGATTGTAACGGGGCTTCATGTCGGGCGTGCTCGCTGGTTAAAGTTGTCGACTTGCCGGGGAAACAAGGAATTCAAGCTGACTTGCGGCAGAATCGGATGGCCTGAAGCCGTGTGTGGAGTGAAACTGCCGCTGCCCGATCTCATGCCGCCCCGCGCCGTCAT
This sequence comes from Verrucomicrobiales bacterium, assembly GCA_005791875.1. Lineage (GTDB taxonomy): Bacteria > Verrucomicrobiota > Verrucomicrobiia > Limisphaerales > SXTU01 > SXTU01. The sequence goes on along the minus strand of SXTU01000090.1, from coordinate 2,925 downwards.
TGCACTGCTGCTCCTCCTCGCCCTGGCACTCGGCGGATGTGCCGGACGGGCGGCGCGAACAGATGGTGCGCTGTCCGCCGAGGCCCGCGCAGTCGCCTTCCTCGTGCGCGAGGTGCCGGCGTGGTCGCGGGAGAACGGCTGTTTCTCCTGCCACAACAACGGCGACGCGGCGCGCGCTCTCTACGCGGCGAAGCGTGGCGGCTTCGCCGTCCCGGCGGCGGCGCTTGCCGACACGACGGCCTGGGTGCGGCGGCCGTCGCGCTGGGAACACAACAAGGGCGACCCCGGCTTCAGCGACCAGCGACTGGCGAATCTCCAGTTCGCCGCGTCGCTCCTCGCGGCGGTGGAATCAGGACAGAGCAGCGACCGCAGGGCCTTGCAGGCGGCGGCAAGGAAAGTGGCGGCCGGCCAGGGCGAGGACGGCGCGTGGCGCATCGAGTCGCAGGACACGCTTGGTTCGCCTGCCACTTACGGGACGGCGCTTGCGACGTTCACTGCCTGGCGAATCCTGACTGAAGCTGACGCCCCCGAAATGAAGGCCGCCGCAGCGGCCGCCGCAGCTTGGCTCCGCCACTCGCCGATGGAGAACGTGCCCGCCGCCGCCGTGGCCCTGCGATTTTCTCTCCGCGACTCCTCCCCCGGGTCCACGCAGCGGCGTGCCGACGCCTTCGCCCGGCTGCGCCGCGCCCAGACCTTCGACGGCGGCTGGGGGCCGTATGCCGACACGCCCGCCGAGGCTTTCGACACCGCGCTCGCGCTGCTCGCGTTGGCCGAGCTGCCGCACGAGGCAGAGGTGGCCGCGATGATCCGGCGTGGGCGGGCATTTCTGCTCGCGCAGCAACGGGCGGACGGCGACTGGGCTGCCACCACCCGGCCTTCCGGCGGGGAGAGCTACGCGCAGCGGATGTCCACCACCGGCTGGGCGACGATGGCCTTGCTGCGAACCGGATTGGCGCGCGCGCCGTGACGCGACGTCGCCAACCCTGTCGCCGGAAAAATGTCTTCCGCCCCGCCACCGCCGGTCTATCCTCGCGACATGGGAATGCGACGTGAAGCGCGGGAACGCGCCGTTCAGTTTCTTTTTCAGTGCGACATGAACGCCCCGGACCAGTTGGACGAGGCGCTCGATCATTTTTGGGACTCGCAGCGCCGTGCCGCGATCGCCCAGGCCTCGGATGGAAAGGCGACTTGGGGCGAGCAAGTCGAGCTGCCCCCGCCCACCACCGAGGAGGCCGCCCTCCGGCTCTTCGCCGACCCGCTCATCAAGGGCACCCTTGAGCATCGGGCCGAGGTGGACGCCGTCATCACCAGGCACGCAAAGAATTGGGACATCAGCCGCATGGCAGCCGTGGACCGGAACATCCTCCGGCTCGGCATCTATGAGATGCTGCACCGCGATGACATCCCGCCCATCGTGAGCATCAACGAGGCGGTGGACATCGCGAAGAAGTTCTCCACCGACGACAGCGGCAAGTTCGTCAACGGCATCCTCGACAAGGTGCGCGGCGAGGTGCTGCGCCCCGCCCGCGGCCACGCGACCAAGCCCTGACCAACCACCGCCATGTTCGCCGACCTGCACATGCACACGACCTTCTCGGACGGGACATTTTCCCCGGAAGAGATGGCGCAGGCGGCGGATCGGCACCGGCTCGCCTGCGTGGCGCTGACCGACCACGACACAGTCGCCGGCTGCGCCCGGATGGCTGCGGAATGCGGGCGGCTGGGCATCGAGTTCGTCCAGGCCACGGAGCTGACCGCCGAAGTGGATGACGTGGAAGTGCACATTCTCGGCTATTTCATAGACCCGACCGACACGCGCTTTCTCTCGAACCTGGTGAAGTTCCAGCACGCGCGGCAGCAGCGCATCCACGACATGGCCGCGGCGCTCCAGCGCCAGGGCGTGCCGCTCCAGGCCGAGGCCGTCTTCGCCATCGCCAGGTGCGAATCGCCTGGCCGGCCGCACGTCGCGCGCGCGCTCGTGCAGGCGGGCTTGTGCAAGACGATGGACGAGGCCTTCGAGCGCTACCTCAAGAAGCGTCGGCCCGCGTGGGTGCCGAAGTTCAAGATCTCCGCCTACGAGGCCATCAAGCTGATCCACCACGCCGGCGGCGTCGCCGTCATCGCACACCCCGCGCTTAACAAGAGCGACGACATCATCCCGCCGCTCGTCGAGGCGGGCATTGACGGCATCGAGTGCTTCCACACGCGCCACTCCACCGCTGCCAGCCAGCACTACATGCTGATGGCCGATCAGCTTGGCCTCGCGATCACCGGCGGTTCCGACTGCCACGGCATGAACAAGGGCAAGCCGCTCATGGGCGGCATCAAGCTGCCGGTCATCCACGTCCGCCAGCTCGAAGCCCGTGCCCGCGCCGTCCGGGAGAAAACCTTGGCGACAGCGTGAAGTTGATTCGCGGCTAGCTGCCCCAGTCCGAGCCTCCTTCACGCATCACGCATCACGCATCACGTTCAGCATGGGCCTCTTCTCCAAAATCAAAGCCGGCCTGCACAAGACCGCCGCCAAGTTGGGCCACGAGATCAAACGCATCGTCACCGGCTCGCCCAAGCTGACCGGCAAGACCTTGGAGGAACTGGAGCACGCGCTGCTCGGTGCCGACCTCGGCATGGCGATGACGCAGCAGATTCTTTCTGCCGTGAAGCAGGCCTACGAGTCGCAGGGCAGCGGCGGACTGGATGTCTTCGCCATCGCGACGGCGGAGGTCGAGCGCAGCCTCTCCGCCACCAACTCCGCGCTCCGTCATCATGCCGGCGCGCTCACCGTCGTCTCCGTCGTCGGCGTCAACGGCACCTTCAACAGCGCGGCGGCACGGGCCGACCTGCGTTTGTTGGCCCTCTGCGCCATTCTGGGGCTGACTGGCTGGACCGGGCTCGCGCGCTTGTTGCGAGCTGAGACCCTGAAACTCC
>SXTU01000089.1 GCA_005791875.1 Verrucomicrobiales bacterium | reverse complement strand
CTGCACCTTGTCTCCGAGCTTGTCGGTGAGTTTCTTCCACGTCACCCAGTCGCTCTCCGCACAGCCGTCCTCGATGCTCACGATGGGGTATTTGGCACAGAGGCGGGCGTAGAATTCCACCATCTCGTCGCCGGAGAGCTTCTGGCCGCTGCTCTTCTTGAACACATAGGTCTCGTTGCCGGTGTAGAACTCGCTGGCGGCGACATCAAGCGCGAGGAAGATGTCCTTGCCCGCCTTGTAGCCGGCGTCCTTCACGGCGGCGAGGATGGCGTCCAGCGCGGCGTCGGCGCTGTCCAGCTTCGGGGCGAAGCCGCCCTCGTCGCCGACGGTGGTGGTGAGGCCCTTCTTCTTCAGCACGCCCTTGAGCGCGTGGAAAATCTCCGTGATGGCCTGCAAGCCCTCGCTGAAGGTGGCGAAGCCGTGCGGCATGACCATGAACTCCTGGAAGTCAATGGGGGCGTCCGAGTGGGCGCCGCCGTTGATGACGTTGGCCATGGGGACGGGGAGCACCTTGGCGTTCGGCCCGCCGACGTATTTGAAGAGCGGCTGGCCAAGGGCGGCTGAAGCGGCCTTGGCGTTGGCGAGGGAGACGGCGAGGATGGCGTTCGCTCAGAGCTTGGCCTTCTTGAAGCCGGTGCCGTCGAGTTCGAGCATGGCGGCGTCCACGGAGAGCTGGTCGGTGGAGTCGAGGCCGAGGAGGACGGGCGCAATCTTCTCGGTGACGTTGCGGACGGCCTTGCTGACGCCCTTGCCGCAGTAGCGATTTTTGTCGCCGTCGCGCAGTTCAAGGGCCTCGTGCTCACCGGTGCTTGCGCCAGAGGGAACGGCCGCACGGCCAACGACCCCGGAGGTGAGCGCGACGTCCACCTCGACGGTGGGGTTGCCACGGGAGTCGAGGATTTCGCGGGCGTTGATTTCTGCGATGTTGGTCATGGTGCGTGTCAGTTGTGCGTTGTCTGTGTCAGTTGGGAACGGGCGATCCGGCCGGCCGGAAAGAGACGGCAGTCTAGGGGAGCGCAAAAAGCCGTCAAGCGGTGAACCGACAACCCAGACTGTCCGCGCCTTGATGGCCACTTGGAAAGTTGTCTTGTCCGTGCGTTCTTCGCAAAGTTTCGCCATGCAACCCGCCCTGTCCCGCTGCTTGTTCATCCTGTTCGCATGGCTGGCCGTTGCCTCCGTCGCATTCGCTGCGGAGTCGCGGCCGCCAACATCGTGTTCGTGCTCGTGGATGACCTAGGCCATGCGGACCTCGGGTGTCAGGGCGCGAAGGACATCCGCACGCCGAACATTGACCGGCTGGCGCGTGAGGGCGTGCGCTTCACGGACTTCTATGCGAACGCCCCGGTCTGCACGCCGACGCGCTACGCGTTCATCACGGGCCGGTGGCAGCAGCGCGTGGGCTTCGAGTGGGCGCTGCGCTTCACCGCGGAGCAGTCGCGTCGCGTGGACGGCAAATGGGTGGTCGAGCCGGACAAGCTCGCGCTCGGCCTGCCGGTGAGCGAGACCAGTATTGCGCACATGCTCAAGGGCGCGGGCTACATGACCGGGGCGTTCGGCAAGTGGCACCTTGGCTACCGCCCGGAGTTCAACCCGGTGCGCCACGGCTTCGACGAATACTTCGGCGTGCTGCTCGGGCACGCGGACTACTACGGATACAATTACTTCGACGGCACGCCTTGCCTGCACGAGGGCGACCAGCCGGTGAAGGCGGAGGGTTATCTCACCGACCTGCTGAACCGCCGCGCGACAGAGTTCATCCGCAAGCAGGCGCAGCGCCCCTTCTTCCTCTACGTGCCGCATCTGGCCGTGCATTTCGCGTATCAGCCGCCGGGCCGCCCCGAGCCGCCCGTCACGAAGGCGAACGCCTACGACGGCAGCCGCGCCATCTACGCCCAGATGGTCGAGAAGGTGGACGAGGGCGTGGGCATGATGCTCGCCGAACTGGCGCGCAACCGCCCGTGGAGCGCACGCTGGCCTGGCGTATCCAGCACCTAGGTCGCCACCAGAAGGCCGTGCGCCACGGCGACTGGAAGTTCATCGAGCACGCGGGCGTCGGGCAGCTCTTCAACCTCGCGCGGGACATCAGCGAGCGGCGCGACCTGTCCATCCACCAGCCGGAGAAGCTGGCCGAGCTGAAGCGCCGTCTCACGGACTGGGAGTTGGACTTGGCGAGGAGCGAGCCGAAGTTCTTGGTGAAGTAGCGATGGCAAAGCCCCGCTGCGCTTGGCTAGGCTTCCACCGTGAACCAGCGCACGACAGATGCGGTGGAGCGCGCGCTGCGGGCGGCGCGGAATCTCGGCGTCCGCCACCGGCGGCGGGCGTTGGCCGTGCGCGCCAAGCTGCGCTAGAACGAGAAAGTATTTCACCTGCTGCTCGCAGGCGCGGTCGGCGTGCTGGGCGGGTTGGTGAACCTGATTTTCTACTTCGGCATTGAGTGGGGGAAGCACTTCACGCTGCACGGGCCGGTGGATTTGGCGGAGGTCGCCGAGTTGCTTGAATGGTGGCAGCGCCTGCTCATCCCCGCGCTGGGCGGCTTGGCCGCAGGCTTGGTGCTGCACTGGGGATTGCAGCTCGTTCAGGTCGGCGCGACGAACATGCTCGAGGTGGTCATCGCCGGCGATGGGAGGCTCAAGTTCCGCCCCGGCCTCGTGCGCACGCTGTCCTCGCTCGTGAGCATCGGCACCGGAGCGTCCATCGGGCGCGAAGGCTCCATCACGCAGATGGCCGCGCCGCTCGCATCGAAGCTCGGCCCGTGGTTCGGCTGGCAGCCGTATCGCCTGCGCCTGCTGGTGGGCTGCGGCGCGGCCTACAATGCCCCGCTCGCCGGTGCCGTCTTCGCGGCGCAAATCGTGCTCGGCAATTTCTCCATGACCTGCTTCGCGCCACTGGTCGGCGCGTCCGTCGTCGCGACGCTCGTGAGCCGCACGTTCTTCGGCATCGCGCCGTGGTATTCCGTGCCGGCGTTTGAGTTCACGTCGCTCGAGCAGCTTGGCTGTTTCTCCTGTTCGGCGTGCTGTGCGGCGCGTTCGGCGCGGGCTTCCTCCGGATGCTTTCGGCCAGCGCGGGGATGTTCGGACGGCTGCACCCACCGCTGTATCTGCGGCTCGCGCTGGGCGGGGCGATCGTCGGCCCGATTGCCACCGGCTATCCGGAGGTCTGGGGCAATGGCTAAGGCGCGACGAACAAGATCCTGCACGGCCACTTCGCGTGGGAATTCCTCGTCGGCCTGCTGCTGGCGAAACTCGTCGAAACGGTCGCCGCCGTGGGCACGGGCACGGTGGGCGGCGTGTTCACCCCCACGCTCTTCCTCGGCGCGGGACTGGGAACGGCACTGGCGATGGGCCTGCACAGCGCGGGCTTCGCGATGGAATTGCCGACGCACACCTTCGCGCTGTGGGCATGGGAGGCGCGCTGGCGGCGAGGACCCATTCGCCGCTGCTCGCGATGATCATGATGTTCGAGATTTCCCTGAACTACTCCATGATGCCCCCGCTCATGCTCGCGTGCGCGCTGGCCACGCTCGTCGCACGACAGTTGCATCCAGATTTGGTTTACACCGCGCCTCTCACCGCCCGAGGCCTCGAACCCAGCGCGGACACGCTGCGCATCGGCGCGGCGCACCAGCAGAAAATCGGTGACCTCATGCGCGAGCCTGTGAGTCCGGTGCGCGACAACATGCCGCTGCCGGAGATCGCCGCGCGCTTCATGGAGCACACATTCAATTTCCTCCCGGTAGTGGATGACCAGAACCGGCTGCTTGGCCTCGTCGCGCTGCACGACTTAAAGGAACACCTCGGCGACGCCGGCGCGCTGCGGGGCGTCATCGCCAGCGACGTGATGGCCCCGTGCCGGTGATGCTCACGCCCGCGCAGTCGCTCACCGACGCGCTGCCCGCGCTGCTGGCCAGCGAGCAGCGCAATGCGCCGGTGGTGAACAGTCTGGAGGAACGCCGGCTCGTTGGCTCCGTGCTGCGGGCTGAGGCTTTGGGCTCAATGGCTGAGGCCATTGCCATCGGCAGCACATGGAAGCTCAAGTAGCAGCCGGGTTCACTCCGCGAACTCCAGCCAACCAAACTTCGCCGGCGTGTGCGCCGTGTTCGTCGCGGTTGGACTCCAGGCCAAGAACGATTTGCTCGCGATGTCGTGGCGGTAGAGGTTCAACCGCCACCGCGTGCCAGCGGCGGGCTTCGCCGCGGCGAGCGCCTTCAGCGGGATGCGCCACTCGCTAGTCCAGAGCTTCGCCGCCTCGTCCACATGCACGACCGCCTCGAAGCGGCTGTCCCACGCGAAGTCTTTCTTGGGCGGGTCAATGATGAGGTCGAGCCGCTCGCCCGTTGGCGCGACTTCGTATTCGGTGTAGGTGCCGATTTTCGCCGGGTCGCTGCCGATGAACGCTTCCACCACGTCGCGGTCCCACAGGCCAATGCGTTCCTTGGTCACGTCTGCTGGGAGGAACTGCGTGAGCTGCGTGTAAGGCGCGCGGTAGCCGATGTAGAGGAACTCGTCCGACCACAGCAGCCGCGCCTCCGTGGCGATGCCCGGTCGCGCCGCGCCGCTGGTCAGTGTGCATTCCAGCCGCGCCACCTGCGCCTTCGCCCAGGCAGGGTTGGTCAACTTCCCGTCTGGCTTGAAGTCCGCATTTAGCCGCGACGCCTTCACGACGGGCAAAGGCAGCGAGCGCACGAGCAGCTTGCGCGCGTTGTCGAAATAGATTTTGCGCAGCACCTCGGCGGGCAGGCCGATGCTGCTGATGTTCCAGTCGCCCTGAATCGGCGTCATGTGCGGCCAGTCACGGTCGTTCGTCTCCAGCCAGCGCCAGTGCTTGCTGAAGAACGTCAGCGCGTCCGCGTCGGTCGGCGGCGGCTCGTTGCCGCTGCTGCCGAGGATGAGCCGGTCATACACCTGAAAATCCGTGGCGAACACAATGCGGTCCTGATGCTTCGTGAACAGCCGCCGCACCTTCTCCGGGTCGTGCCGGCCCACTTCGGGAATGCGCGCCGCGAGATCGGCCATCATGTTCGGGCGGCGGTCGAGTGCACGGTCCACCCAGTCGAGGTCTTCCGGGTTGTTCGCGAAGTGGACGCACACGAACGTCGTCTTCGAATGACGCTCGATGACGCGATTGAGCGACGCCAGGATTTCCTCACGGGCCGGGAACTTCGCCTTGTCGCCGAACCACCACGATTTGTGGTCCTTCAATTCCTTCCAGCGCTCGTTCTTGTCATCGTAAGGGAGCCAGAACGCGCGCGGGTCGGCGACGTGAATGCTCACGGGCAGGCCCAGTTCGCCGCAGCGCTTCCAGACTCCGTCGAGCTGCGGGTCGTCTACGCCGATGAGCTTGTTGTCCTTGTCGCGGAGATAGAGGCCGAGCCGTTTGTATTCCTTGAGGCCCGCCGCGCCGAGGCGATGCGCCTCCTCGACCTGCTTCACCGCGCGCGCGGACCAGTCCGGCTCGCCCCAGCCGCCGTAGTCGAGGTTGAAGTAGAGAACGAAGCGCCGCGGCGCGAGCGTGTCCGCGAGCCGCTTGTTCCGCTCGAAGGCGGAAGTCTTCCCAGCCGCCGCCGTGACCACTCCGCCGCTCAAGTTAGCCGCCACGCCGATGCCCGCCGCGTCCATGATGCGCACGGCCCGGGCGATGTGCTGCGTGGTGGAGTTGACATGCTGGTGCAGGTCAATCAAGCGGTGCTCTCCTCGCCACGGGTCCGAAGGAAGCGGCCCGGCGGCGTTGGAAACGAGGGCGACGAATGCGAGCAGCAACAACGCGACGTGAGTTTTCATGGCAACCCCGGCAGTTAAGCGGCTCGCTGCAAGCCGTGCAACGCTGTGGTGGCTACTGCAACTTGTTCCCCGACGTGTCGTGGAAGCCCATGCGCGGCCCGCCCGCGTCTTCGCCCACGTCTGCAAAGGACACTGGCAAGGTGATTCGTCGCGCATCGCTGCGCACGGCGAAGTGCAGGTGCGGCGCGAGGCTGCGGCCGACGTGGCCGCTCGTGGCGATGCGCTGCCCTTGCTCAACGCGCTCGCCCACGCGCACAAAGCTGCCGTCCTTCACCAAATGCAAATACCAGCCAGAAGCGCCGTCGCCGTGCGTGATGGAAATGAAGTTGTTCGGTGCCCTTAACCCGTGGCCGTCATGGTTGACGACGATGGCGGACACACGCCACCACGCGCCGCGCACACGTCCAAGCCCACAGGCATGAGGAAGTCGAACGCGAACTCCTCCCATCCCCGGTGGCTCACGATGCCTCGGTTGCTTTGCACGCAAAGCCATGTCTGGCCTGCGGGCCACGGGAGTTTGTAAGCGGACGAGACTCGCGCGGGGTAGTTCTCCAAGTCACGCGGGCCGGTGAAGAAGACTTAGGCTACAGCCAAGTGCGCGAGCACGGAGATTGCGCCCCACAACAAGCGGCGGCGCCAGCGGCGCGGCGGCTGCGCTGCAACAGACGGCAGAGTTTGTGTCGATTCCACTCGAATCAGAGGTGCGATTGCCCACCATCGCGACCTGTGCTGTCGGTTGGCAGTGGGGCGTCGGGGCGGCGGCAGAAAGCCGCCGGCACTAGGGCAGCGGTCATTTCCCCGGCCCAACCCAACGCGCGCTGCCGAGGGCGAAGTAGAGGTTGCTCCATGGCGGTTGTCGGCAGCCCGCATACCAGAGGTAGAAGCTGCCGTCGGGCAGGCGCAGCAGCGTGTGGCTGGTGGTGAAGTTGGATTCCCAGTCGTGCTTCGGTTCGGGGCGGAAGACGGGATTCTTCGGGTGCTTCGTCCACGGCAGTCCGTCCTTGCTCACGGCGAAGCCGAGTGCCGTGTGCTTGTCGTCGTTCCAGTAGCAGCCGTTGAGCATCACCCACAGGCGGTCGGCCCGGATGACCATCGGATAGACCCGGTCCTTCACCTCCCAGTTTTGGTCCATGACGATGCAGGGCTTTTCGGTGAGCCGCTAGCGCGTGCCGTCGGGATTCTTCAGGATGGCGAACGTGACGATGGAATGGATGTCGTCGCCGAAGCTTAAGACCGGGTCGGGCGAATGGCGCTTGAAGTTCACGCCGTCGTTGCTGCGCGCGAGGCCGAGCTTGAACAGGCGCTGGTCGGACTTCGCCGGGTTCACCGGGTCCTTCGCAACACCTTTGTAAGTGCCCGCGTCCACCGTCCGCTGCGAGCCGCAGTAATACATCCAGAACTCGCCGTTCATCTGCACGACGTGCGGCGCAAAAATGTGTTGGTCATCGAACCGGCCTTTCTCGCCAAGGCCGAGCGCGGGTGTGGCACCGGCGCGCTGCCAGTTGTGCGGCTGGAGCCAGCGCGCGAAGTTGGCGTCGCCGGTTTGCGCGTGGAGCAGGGCAGGGGAGAGGACCATGAGCGCGATGGAGGCGGCGATGTGGAGCGGTTTCATGACGGGTTGGGCTGGTGTGAACCCTAGGGAGCACGCCGAGGCGCGGCCAGCGAATTTCGGCATTCGGCGCAAAGTCCGGCAATCCTGTGCAAACATTGCGCAGGCAATGATTGTAGCTTTTGCGCTGGCGCGGCGTCTCATCCCGCGTATTTGAAAATGATCGCCCGTATCGCATCCGCAAAATCGTTGGCCCTCGTCATCGGCCTGATGTTTTTCTGTGCGCCGCAGCGCGCGGCGGCCGTCGTCGTCCCGGCAGTCGCGCCGAAACTGTCGGTGGAAGCCGAGTTCAAGGCGCTGTTGGCGCGTGAGGAGGATGCCCGGCAGGACATGAGCCGCTGGCTCGCCGAGACGGATGCACGCGACGAACACATTACCGACAAGCCTCCCCATGTCTTGAGCTTCCGCATGGAGCATCGGTTTCAAACCGTTTGCACCGCCTACGCTGATTTTCAGTCACGGCACCCGGGGCACGCGGCCGCGAAGGCGCAGGAGCAGAATTTTCGCGCCGACCTCATAGAGGACCTGGAAGCCATCCGCCGATGGGAGGAGGGTCGCGAGGAAGATCCGACCAGCCCCGCGCCTTGGAATGAACTCGCCCACCACCTCAGCCACAACGGGCGCACCACCGAGGCATTCGCCTGCTTCGAGAAGAGCCTCTCACTCGCCCCGCGCGAGGCGGTCTTTTTCTTCGACTTCGCCACCACGCTCCTGCTCTATCGCACCGATGGCGCGCGCCATTACAAGCTCACCGAGCAGGCGGTCTTCGAGAAAGTTCTCACCCTCTACCGTCGCGGGATGAAGCTCGAGCCGGCGAGCTACGCGCGCGCCGCCAGTTACGCGGAGACCTTTTACTTAATCACTCCTGCGCGCCGTGAGGAAGGGCTGGCCGCATGGCATCATGCCCATTCCCTCGCCACGGCCGACACGGAGCGCGACGACGCCCGCGTTCACCTCGCCCGGTATGCGCTTCTCAACCGCCACCCGAACCTCGTGCGTTGTTATCTCGATCAAGTCAGCGACCCCCGCCTCGATCCGGTGAAGGAAGCACTACTGCGCCGGATCAACGAGGCTGGCAAGGCGGACAAGGCCGACTCAGCGCCCGTGTCCACCCCCTCCGCGAAGTAGCGCCGCCGCGCGCGAGATGGGCACGCCTGTCCATCGGAGCAGGCCTGAGGTTTTGGCTGACCACTCGGCAGCAGCGGACAGGAGTGTCCGTCTCACCCCGCACCTTTTCCATTCACACCCCGCGCCCGCCTTGGCTAGGCTGCGCCAGGTCACCGCTGTGAATTCCCCTGCGCAAGATTCTCCGCCGCCCAAGCCACCGGCCCCCGCGACCACTTCCCGCCGCCGCTGGTGGTTTCGTCTCGGCGCGCTCCTCGTCGGCCTTCTCCCGCTCACCCTCTTCGAAGCCGTGCTGCGCGTCAGCGATGTTGCGCGCCCGGCGGACGACCCGCTCGCGGGCATCGGCGGACAACGCCCGCTCTTCGAGCGCGTCGGCGACGTGTATCGCACCGCGCGCGCCAAGCAGAACTTCTTCGGCACGCAGGAATTCCCCGTGGCCAAGCCCACGAACGCCTTCCGCATCTTCGCCTTCGGCGGCTCCACCGTTTACGGCCATCCCTATCTCAACGACACCGCCTTCCCCAAGTGGCTCGAACTCGAGCTTGCCGCGCGCGCCCCGGGCCGGCAGGTGCAGGCCATCAACTGCGGCGGCATCTCCTACGCGAGCTACCGGCTTGCCTACGTGCTGCGCGAGGCGCTCCGCCATCAACCCGATCTAGTCATCCTCGCGATGGGCCACAACGACTTCCTCGAGGACCGCACTTACGACAACCTGAAAACTGACTCCGTTGCGCGCCATTGGCTGACTGAACGCGCCGCCTCGCTCCGCACCGTCGCGTGGCTGCGCCAAAAGTTCTCCCGCACAACCGCCGCGCCGCGCGGCACGGACGACTCCACTACCACTGCCGCCGAGGTGGACACCCGCCTTGACCACTCCAGCGCCGGCTATGCCTCATACCACCGCGACGCCGACTGGCACGCGCGCGTCCTGCGGCAATTCGAGCACAGCTTCCGCGCCATGCTCGCCGACTGCCGCGCTGCGAAAGTCCCCGTCATCATCATCACGCTCGGCTCCAACCTGCGCGATTGCCCGCCCTTCAAGTCCGAGCACCGCGCCGGCCTCAGCCCCGCGCAGGAGGACCAATGGCAGCGCCACTTCGACGCCGCCACCGCTGCGGACCTCCGCGATGACCTGCCCGCCGCGCTCGCCCGCTACCGTGAGGCCGAGGCCATTGACCCGCAGCACGCGCTCCTCGCCTTCCGCATCGCCCGCTGTCTCGACCGCCTCGGTCAACCGAGTGTGGCGCGGGAACATTATCTGCGCGCGAAGGACGAGGACATCTGTCCGCTGCGAATGCTGGAGCGGCCTTACCAGTTCCAGCACGCTCTCGCCGCCGAGTCCCGCACGCCCCTCGTGGACGCGCGCACCTTGCTCGAATCCCTCAGCCCCGACGCCCTGCCCGGCAACGATCTTTACCTCGACCACGTCCATCCCACCCTCGGCGGGCACCAGCAAATCGCCCGCGCCCTCGCGGCGAAGGTGCATGAACTCCGCCTCCTTCCCACCGCGCCCGCGTGGCCGGACGATGCGCGCCGCGCCGCCTACACGACGCATCTGCAAAACCTCCCGCCCGCCTACTTCGCCAACGGCCGCCGCCGCGTGGACTGGCTGGAGAAGTGGGCCAAGCGCCACAAGCTCCACGAGGAAACCCTCCCCCGCGACGCCTTCGCCTGGCTACGCCTGGGCATCCGCCAATACGACCTTGGGGAGGCCCAGTCCTCGGAGGCCTCCCTCGCGCTCGCCCTGAAGGCCGACCCGCGCACCGCGCCGCTGCTGGCCGCCCATGGCCGTGACCTCGTGGCCCAGGGCCGCCTCGGAGCCGAGATCATCAAGTGCCTCCCCGCCGGCACGAACGCGGTGCCCGCCGGGCGATGACTCAGCTCGTTTCGGCACGCTCTCATTATACCAAATACGGATAGAACCTGTTCAAACGCTCTGGATCGGCGAGGCCGTTCTCCCTCACCCCGGCCCTCACCCGCTGGGAGAGGGCCGGGGTGAGGGAGAAAGTGTCCAGCCGCCAGCCGAGTGATTATGCCAGCCTCCATCCGTGGTTGGTATTAGCACCCGGCTTCAGCCGGGGGTGGCGGTCCTCCTGGACGGAAAACCGCTTCAGCGGTTTGCGAAGTTCAACGTTGATGAAACCAGCCCCGGGAAGCCGTTGAAACGGCTGCCTCGCAATGGCCGCGTGACACCGGGCTGAAGCCCGGTGCTAATGGGAGGATCGAATCGTTGGGCGCCGCGCGGCGTTGCCAAACCCTTGAAATCCGCTTGCACGCGGCAGCCCCAGCGCTACACTCGCTTGCTACAAATGAGCAACACGCAGCGATCCACCTCGCCTCGTATGACCCACGCTTCGCCCCGTCCTGCCCGCAGCGCATTCACCCTCATCGAACTGCTCGTCGTCATCGCGATCATCGCGATCCTCGCCGGGATGCTCCTGCCGGCGCTGGGGAAGGCGAAGATGAAGGCGCAAGCCACGAACTGTCTGAACAACCTCAAACAATTGGGGCTGGGTTGGAACATGTATGCTCCTGATTTCGACGACCGGTTGGTGCTTGGCCATTATCAGATGATGAATCCCGCCGGCACAGCAGGCGTTGCCGGCTCGGTGAACAGGAGCGCATGGTGCAACGGCGACCAAAAGGACGCAGGCGTGAATCCCTACACTCCCTACCTGCCGGGACTCAGCTCCACCAATGATCAGGCCATCATTGATGGCCAGCTCTACCGGTATATCAACGCGACCAAAAGCTACAAGGATCCTGCCGACAAGCGATCCACCAACGGCGTCACCAAAAACCGCAGCTACTCCATGAACAGTTGGGTTTCGGAGCTTAGGGTGGGCGGAGCAGGTTCCTCCGCGCCGTTCGTTGCCAACGCCAACTACCCCCTGTTTCGCCGCCTTGGAGATTTCACCGTGACTGCCACCAGTGACGTTTGGGTGCTGATAGACGAGCACGAATCGCTCATTAACGACTCTTGGTTTGCCGTGGACTTGAGTGGCAGCCGGACCTGGCTGGATTTGCCTACCGCCCGGCACGGTGGTTCTTACGCCTTGAATTTCGCGGATGGACACTCTGAGATTTTCAAGCTGCAGCAGGTCGGTTTGTTCGGCCTTGCGCCTACCGTGCCACTGGGTGTGACGCAAGCATCGCAGCCAGCGAACGCCGACTGGCTCAAGCTGCGCAACGTGTCTGGAGGCAAATAGCCTTGGCCGCTTTCGTCACCCGCGTTCATGAATACCTCGCCATCCCGCCGCGATGATCGCGGCTTCACACTCATTGAACTGCTCGTCGTCATCGCGATCATCGCGATCCTCGCCGGGATGCTCCTGCCGGCCTTGGGGAAGGCCAAGTCCAAGGCCCACGCTGTCGCGTGTCAGAATAACCTCAAGACGCTGGCTTTGGCAGCCCGACTCTATGCGGACGACAACGATGACGTTTTCGCCAGATCTTTTGGCGGTCCACAGGCCGAAGTGTGGTATCGCTTGCTTGGCGGTTACGTCGGCAAGGCCGATCCCCTGAGCACGGCGACCCGCACTGGGAAAACCTTTGAGTGTCCGGGCTTCAAACCATTCTCGGGACAACTGACAGCCGGCTTCATCTCGAGCATTGGCATTTGCTACGCGCAGAACGGCCGGATGGGTCAGGGCGCCGCCACGAAAGTTCGCTTCGCCCAGGTGCAGGACACCGTAGGCAGCGTGATCCACGCTGACACTGACGGCTTCAACGCAGTGCTCTACGCTGACGACTTGGGTAGCTTCCCGAGCGGGATTAACACGACGCTCTATCGCCACAGTGGGGGAACCGAAACTAGTTCTTTGGGCAACCAATATACTCGCCCTGTGCCGACGGGTTTGGGGCTTCCCCCTGGCCCAAGGAGTGGCTCCGGCAACTTGAACTGGGTGGACGGACACGTCTCCAGCCTCAAGTTTGGCAGTAACGTGACTCGCAACTTTACCCTCGATCTGGACTGACGCAGCAGGGCATCCATTGCATCGCCCATCCTCCGCTTCCGGTCCTCCTCAGCCCGCCTTCCGCAGCTCGTTCACCGCGTTGATGAGGAACTGGAAGGCCAGCGCCGCCAGCAGCAGGCCCATCACGCGGATGACGATCTTCATCGCGATGGGGGTGAGCCACTTAGCCCCGCGGGCGCTGACGCGCAGGATGTAGTAGCTCGCCGCGCACACCGCCATGATGCACAGGTAGAGGGCGACGCTTTGCTCCCAGCCGCGAGCCTGGCTGTGCAGCAACACGGCGGTGGAGATCGCGCCCGGCCCCGCGAGCATCGGGATGGCCAGTGGCGTGATGGCGATGTCCTCCTTCTCCGTGCCGGCGATGGTCTCCTCGGCGGTTTCTTGGATGCGCGAGCGTTGCGCGCGGATCATGTCCAATGCCACGAGCAGCAGCACGAGGCTCGCGGCCATCTGGAACGCGGGCAGGGTGATGCCGAGGTATTTGAAAATCCATTCTCCGACCATCGCGAAGGTGAGCAGCACGCCCGCCGCCACGAGGCACGCGAGCCGCGCCATCTTGATGCGTTGCTCCGGCGTGTCGCGCGCCGTCATGGCGAGGAAGGCCGGGATGCTCGCGATGGGGTCCACAATGACGAACATCGAGCTGAACGCCATGATGGTGAAGGCCAGCAAGGTCACGGGGGGAAGGTCGAATGGGAAAGGGGGAATGTCGAATCTGTTCGTGGGGCGGACACTCCTGTCCGCCGTGCTGGCTATGAAGAGCGAACAACGGCGGACAGGAGTGTCCGCCTTACCCCGCGCATGGGGCCAGTATCGCATCCTTCATCCCGTGGATGATTTTCTTGTCCGCCGGGCAGATGGTCGCGAGCACGCCGCCGAGTTTCGCACGCGCGGCGTCGCCGTCTCCACCGACAAAGTAATAGGGGCAGAGCCGCACGCGGCCGGGCATGGGCACAAGCTGGTTCCGCTCGAAGTCGAACCAGTTCGACTCGACGAGGCGGGGCTTGTGGTAGCGCTGGAGCACGTAGGGCGTTCGCTCGAAGTCGCGCAGTGCCTTCTCCACCGCGACGCTCCACTCCGCCGTCGAGAGATCGCTGCCGAAGTAAACGCCGCGCGCGCCCCACGCCTCCTCGGAGTAGCCGGATACTTTCAGAATCAGCTCGCGCTCGCGTTGAGACAACGCCATGAGCTGCCGCCAGTCCGTGAGGTTCAGCTCGGGAATCGCTGCGTGCGGCGGCAGCGGCGTCGGGTCCACGACCCAGGTGTAGGGCACGGCCTGTTGCAAACGGCTCAAGAAACTTTCGCCCAGCTCCTGCCGCCAGAAGCTGCGCAGGTTGCGGTTCCAGAGCAGGGCGAAGAGCAGCTTCTCCTCGAACACCGGACGAGGAGGCGGCGTGAGGCGGATTTGCTTCTCCGTCGCCAGCTCGAAGAGGCGGCGAGCGCCCGGCACATTCGCCACGTCGAACAGCTCGAAGAAGCGATAGACGGCGTCGCCGGGTGCGGGGGAGTTGAAGGGTGAAGGGTGAAGGGTGAAGCGTGGACCGAGTTGGGTCGCCAGCCATTCCATCTCAGGGCGGTAGCTGGCCGACTCCTCTGAGACGACGATGTGAACGCGCTCCGCATCGCCGAAGATCGAGGTGAAGCCCTGAAGCATCCCGTCTGCACCACCGCTGACCGCTGGCCGCTGGCCGCTGACCGCCGCATACTCCTTGTTCAGCCACCCTGTAAGCCCGATGCCACCGGGGACACTGTCCAGCTCGGTGATCGCGAAGCCGCCCTCCGTCAGCAAAATATCCGGGCGGATGACGCGGGGGATTTCGTTCTTGAGCGCGGGGTGTCGCTGGAGTTCGACGAGCCACGCGGGCTTGCCTTGATCCAGCCAGCGCGCGATCCACTCCGGCTGCTTGCCCTCGGCGCTCTTGCGATACAGCAAGTTGACCGCGCGATAGAACTGGAGCAGCACGCGCCCGAGCGACTCGATTTCCCTCGCCAGCTCCGGCCCGAGCGGAAACGGACTCGGGGAGACGCGCCAGTGCTGGTCAGCGAAGAGGCCGCCGGGAGGCAGTGCGGCGCGGATGGCGTGGGCGGCGGTGGCTGGGTTCACGGTGGGACAGTCGTGGAAGCAACACGGGCCATTCCCATCTGTGTTCCATCTCTGTTCATCTGTCGCTCAAGCTCTGACCTGCCCGCTGCCGAAGCCGAGCCATTTGTAAGTGCAGAGTTCATCCAAGCCCATCGGGCCGCGCGCGCCGATCTTGTCGGTGCTGATGCCGATCTCTGCGCCCATGCCGAACTCGCCGCCGTCGGTGAAGCGCGTGCTCGCGTTCCAATACACCGCCGCGCTGTCCACCTCGGCGAGGAACTGCCGCGCCGCCGCTTCGTCGCTCGTCACGATGCTGTCGCTGTGCGCTGAGCCGTAGTGGTTGATGTGGTCAATCGCCGCCTTCACGCCATCCACGACGCGGACGTTGAGGATGTAGTCGTTATACTCCGTGAACCAGTCTTGCTCGGTGGCGGGCGTAATGCGTGATGCGTAATGCGTGATGAGCGCGGTGGACTCAGCATCGGCGCGGAGTTCGACTTTCTTCTCGTCGAGCTTGGCAGCGATGGCGGGCAGGAATTTGTCGGCCACCGCCTTGTCCACCAACAGCGTCTCCGCCGCATTGCAGACGGCGGGGCGCTGGACCTTCGCGTTCATCACGATGCTCTCGGCCATGGCGAGGTCGGCGGCGGCGTGGACGAAAACGTGGCAGACGCCTTTGTAATGCTTGATCACCGGCACCTTGCTGCACTCGGCCACGGCGCGGATGAGGCCCTCGCCGCCGCGCGGCATGCAGAGGTCCACGTATTGCGTGAGCGATAGCAGCGCGGGGATGGCCTTGCGGTCGGTGGTGGGCACGACTTGGATGGCGTGCGCGGGGAAGCGCTCGCCGAGCGCGGCGCGGCCGGCGGCGACCATCGTCTCGGCGATGACGGTGTTGGAGTTCAGCGCCTCCTTGCCGCCACGCAGGATGGTGGCGTTGCCGGTCTTGAAGCACAGGCTCGCGGCATCGGCGGTCACGTTCGGGCGCGACTCGTAGATGATGACGACGACGCCGATGGGCGTGGCGATTTTCTGGAGGCGCAAGCCGTTCGGGCGCGTGCGCTCGTCGAGGATGCGGCCCACGGGGTCGGGCAACGCGGCGACTTCGCGGAGTCCCTTCGCCATCGCGGCGATGCGCTTGTCGTCGAGCTTAAGGCGGTCGAGCATCGCGGCGGAGAGGCCCATCTGCGCGCCGGTGGACATGTCCTTGGCGTTGGCTTCCTTGAGCTGCTGGGCTTGAGCTTCGAGTGCATCAGCCATCGCGAGAAGAGCGCGGTTCTTCTCGTCAGTGGAAAGTTTGGCCAACTCGCGCGCGGCGGCCTTGGCCTGCTGCGCGAGCTGCGTCATTTGGTCGAGCAACGACATGGCGGCAAAGTAGGGCAGGGCGGGGGAGTTGACAGCCACAAAGAGTCGCAAGAAGGCTCAGGCCAAAGTAATCAGTGTTCAGTTTTCAGTAATCAGTGGGAGACGAAGCGGCCGTCACTGAATACTGAACACTGGTTACTGAATACTTCTTCGTCCCGGCTACTTCTCCGCAATCCACACCAGCGTCCCGACGGGCAGCAAGTCGAAGAGCGGCACGAGGTCAACATCGGCGAGGTGGATGCAGCCGTGGGAGGCGGGCCGGCCGAGGCTGGCCTGGTCGCCGAAGCCGTGGATGTAGATGTAGCGGGCGAAGGTGTCCACGTTGCCGCCGCGGTTGAAGCCGGGGCCGAGGCCGGCGAGCCACAGGATCCGCGTGGTGATGGATTCGAGCGGCAGGCCGTCGCGCAGGTGGCCGATGGGCTTGCGGGCCTTGAAGACCGTGCCCGGCTCCGCGTCCGCGCCGTGCTTCTCCGCGATGCGGTGCAAGCCCAGCGGCGTGCAGTTCGAGCCGGCGACCTGGCCGATGCCGAACTTCGAGGTGGAGCAGACGAACTCCTTGAGCAGCTTCGCGACACGGCGGCGGCCTTGCGGGACGAGTTCAAACAGCGCCGCGCGCTGCTCCGCGATGCGGACGGTGAAGACATGGCGCGTCGGCGTCACGCCGAGGCGCGTGCAGGCGCGGCGGAAGGCGATGGGCAGGCGCGGCGGCTTCATCCTAATTCCGGCGGGTGAAGTTAAACGCAAAGACGCAAGGACGCAGAGACGCAGGGGGAACCGACTCAGTTATCTCATGGCGGTCCTCACCACGCTGTTGAACGGGATTCGACTCGGCAGCCCAACCCAATTCCTCCCACTCTGCGCCCTTGCGCCCTTGCGCCCTTGCGTTAAATGCAGCTTGCGGCTTCATGCGGCGGCAAGATGCGGGGTGATGGTGGACTCCAGCAAGGCAATCAACTCCGGCTGCATGAACTGGAAGTCGTCCGGGATGTGCAGGCAGAGGACGGGCTTGCCGGCGAGTTCCTCGGCGAACTTTGCGCGCAGGCGGCGCGTGTGCTTCGGCTCCATCACGAAGATGAGGTCCGCCCAGCCGAGATGCCCGGCGGTGACTTTGACGCGCGCGCCGTCCTCGGTGCCGGCGGAGCGGGCCTGGCGGCCGTCCACGCCGTGGAAAAGCTTCTCAGCGGTCGGGCTGCGCCAGCGGTTGCGGCTGCAAACGAAGAGGAGCTTGAGCGGGTGGCTCACTTGAGCTTCTTCACCAGCACCTTCGAGTTGCGGCCGCTCTGGTCATACTTCTCGCGGCGGGCGGGGGGCAGGTCTTCGGGCGTGCCTTCGCTGAAGCCGCCCTTGCTCTGGAAGTAGGTGAAGGCCTGCGTGGAGAGCGTGACCAACTCGCTGAGGCCGAGGTCGCGGGCCTTGTTCTCAACGAACTGGATGAGCTTCTTGCCCAGCCCTTGGTTCTCGTGCGAGGGCGTGACGAAGAGGAAGGCCAGTTCACCCGTGTTCGCCTCGGGATAGACGTGCAGCGCGACACAGGCGACCGGGTTGCGGTCAATGTCGAAGACGTAGTAGTCGCCGAGGTGCTTCTCGATGCTGGCGCGCGTCCGCTTCATCAGCTCCTCGCTGAGGACGGAGCTTTTCGTCAGGCGCAGCAGGGCGCGGATGTCCTTCTTCTGCGCGGGGCGGATTTGCTGGAACTCGTCGGCGTAGACGAGCGTGCCGACGCCTTCGTTGGAGAAAACTTCGGCGAGCAACGATTCATCCGTGCCGCCATTGATGAGGTGGACGCGGGGAATGCCTTGCAGGCAGGCGGCGGCGGCGGCGCGGGCGCGGGCGGTGTCCTCGGGGGAAAGTTCCTTGCGCTCAATCAACGCGCTCAGGTCGGCGGCGAGCACTTGTTTGAGGAGCTTGCCCTGATGGAACAGGCCGTCGGTCGTGGTGATGAAGAGGATTTTCGCCGCCTTGAGCGCGGTGCCGATGGCGAGCGCAATCGTGTCGGACGTGACGCGGTAGGTTTTGCCATCGCCGTCGAAGCCCAGCGGCGGGATGACCGGCGTGATGCCGGCGGCGAGGAGCGTCTGGAGCAGCTCGGTGTCCACGCGCTCGACCTTGCCGGTGAAGTGGTGGTCCACACCCTGAATGATGCCCAGCGGCGAGACGATGACCGCGTTCGGCGTGGCAGCGCGGAGGTCGTTGTTGGTCAGGCCCTCGAGGATTTCGTGCGTGAGGCGGTTGGCGGCGGTGAGCGAGAGCTGGAGCGTGGCGGCGTCGGTGATGCCGGTGCCGTCGAGGTTCGAGGGCGTGATGCTGCGCTCGGCCCCAAGCGCCTGGATTTGCGCCGCCGCGCCGTGGACGATGACGACGCGGATGTTCAGCGAGCGCAGGACGGCGACATCAAGGAGGAGGTTGGCGAAGTTTTCATCCGTCACGACCGCGCCATCCACGGCGATGACGAAGGTCTTCTCGCGGAAGCGCGGGATGTATTGGAGAATGCCCCGGAGGTCGGTGGGTTTCACTTTGGTTGTCGCAAACTGTCGCTGCGTAAATAAGGGGCAAGCGGGCAAGGGGTTTCAACGAGAAACTTCGCGGGAACCGGAGCAGGCAAGTGAGGTTGAAGGTCCGCCAAGATTCGTGCGGCGGAAAATAGTCCCTTGCGCGAACGACCTTCGTGAGCAAGTTACATGTGTTCCCTTACTGAAAATGCTCATATAAGCGTGCAGCCATCATCGTCGCCGTCGCCCGACCCCCGCCTGCTACCGTCCTGTTCCCGCTGAGTGTCAATCTGCCGGAAGTCTCCGTCGCCAAAGCCAGTGCTGCCGGCGGTGCTCGCAAGCTCTCCCGCTGGGAGGAGCAGGAGGAGATTTGGTTCCCGGAGGAGACGGATTTCTCGCACTGCGGGTTCAACGAGTAGGGGAGAACGGTGGCCCCGGTAGCTTCTGCGCTGACCTTTCACAGAATCATGGGGCGCGGAATCATAATTTCGTGCCCCATGATTTGGTGATTCCTCGCTGTGCAGGCGGCGAACAGACTATTTTCCCAGGACTTTCCTCAAGCCCGCGAAAAAGCGCGCGTTCTCCGCCGCCGTGCCGACTGAGACGCGGAGCCACTCGGGCAATTGGTAGCCGGCCATCAGGCGGGTGATGATGCCGAGCCTCTGGAGTTCGTTGAACACTCGCGCGCCGTCGCCGACGCGCAGGAGGATGAAGTTGCCCGCCGTCGGGACGAACTCGATGCGGAGCTTCTCGAACTCGGTCTGTAGGAAGTGGACGCCGGCGAAGTTCGTCGCCCGCGTGCGGCGGACGTGCTCCTCGTCGTCGAGCGCGGCGAGGGCGGCGGCTTGGGCGAGGCCGTTCAGATTGAACGGCTGCCGCACCTTCTCAAACGCAGCAATCAGCTCCGGCGCGCCGATGCCGTAGCCCACGCGCGTGCCGGCGAGGCCGTAGATTTTGGAGAACGTCCGCATGAGCAGCAGGTTCGGCTTCGTGCCGCCGGTGATGAGCGGAATCAAGTTCACCGGGTCGTCGAGGAACTCAATGTAGGCCTCGTCCATCACCAGCAGGACGTGCGGCGGGACTTCGTTGACGAGTTCGATGAGGTCGGCGCGCGAGGCGAGGGTGCCGGTGGGATTGTTCGGGTTCGCCACGAACACGACGCGGGTCTGTGGTGTGATGGCGCGGAGCATCGCTGGCAGGTCGTGGCCGAGGTCGCGTGCGGGGACGGTGATGAGGTTCGCGCCGGCCAGCTTCGTGATGATGGGGTAGATGGCGAAGCAGTATTGCGAGACGACCACGTCGGTGCCGGGAGCCATCAGCGCGTGGCCGATGAACTCGATGATTTCGTTCGAGCCGTTGCCGAGGATGAGGTGGCGGGTCTCGGCGTTGAGTTTATCGGCGAGGCGGCGCTTGAAATAGAAGGCGTTGCCGTCGGGATAGAGGTGGACGCTGGCAGCGGCGGCATGGATGGCGGCGAGGGCTTTGGGCGAAGGGCCGAGTGGGTTTTCGTTCGACGCTAGTTTGATGATGTCGCTGGCGGGCAAGCCGACTTCCCGCGCGACTTCCTCAATGGGCCGGCCGGGCTGGTAGGTCGGGAGGGTGGCGAGGGTGGGGTTCAATGGAAAGGGCAGGGGCATGAGGAAAGCAGTTCAAAGTAAGACTCAAGGACCAGTTCAACTCGCGCGCGGGACTTCTAGCGGGCGAGGGCTGAGGTGTCAATGGGCCACGCCGGACTTGCGCGAGGCGGCGAAGCCGTCGGCAGTGAGTTGCGCGAGTTCGATGAAGATCGGCTCGTCGAGCTGCTTGAATTTGAAGCAGGACTTGCCTTGCATCCGGGCGAGCAGCTTTTTCGAGAGGCCGACGCGGAGTGCCGGGAACATATAAACGGGCATGAAGTGGTAGCTCACGTAGGCCTTGGAGATTTTGACCCACGCGACAGGGAAGCCCTTCTTGAACTTGGGGCTGTAGTCCAGCGCGAGGCATTAGTGGTCGGGCGCATCGGCGGTGACGGTGAGGCGGGTGGCATACGGCTCAAGGATCGCGCGCAGGCGGGCGAAGATGGCGGGGAAGGCGGCGTTTGCTGGGGGCTTTGGCGGCAGGTTTCATGGAGGAGTCTGGCGGGCGGCTTATACCGAGTGTGGTTGAAATCCAGTAGAACGCGGCCCGGATGCTGGTGGATGCCTTCCCCCTCACCGCAGCCCTCTCATCGGGGAGAGGGCCGGGGTGAGGGGATACGCGTGCTGAGACTCGCCTCTCATTCGACCAATCTTCACCGAGAGTTGGTATGAGAGTTGTAGCGGCGCTCTGTGAGCGTCGATCGGTGAAGTCCCGCGGTCACAGACCGCCGCTACAGCAGCCTAAAGCAGTTCGCTGATCGGCGTGCCTTCGCAGACGGGTGTGGGGCGGCCATCGGAGGCGAGGAAGTGGAGGTTCGCGGCGTCGTAGCCGAGGGCGGCATAGACGGTGGCGTGGATATCGGCGGGGCTGACGGGGCGTTCCTTCGGGTAAGCGCCGATGGCGTCGGAAGCACCGACGAGCTGGCCGCCACGGATGCCGCCGCCCGCGAGCAACACGCTGTAGCAGCCGGGCCAGTGGTCGCGGCCCACGTCGATGTTGATCTTGGGCGTGCGCCCGAACTCGCCCATCCAGATGACGAGCGTGGAGTCGAGGAGGCCGCGTTCTTCGAGGTCGTCGAGCAGCGCGGCGTAGGCCTGCTCCATCGGCGGCACAAGGCGGTTCTTCAGCGTGTTGAAATTATCCTTGTGCGTGTCCCACGTGATGCTCGGGCCGTTGACGGTGGAGACGAAGCGCGTGCCTGACTCGATGAGCCGGCGCGCCAGGAGATGCGACTGGCCCCAACTGTGCCGACCGTAGCGTTCGCGGACGGACGTGGGTTCCTTCGTGAGGTCGAAGGCATCCGCGGCCTTGCCGGAGTGGAGGAGGTCGGCGGCTTGTTGGTTGAAGACATCCATCTCGGCGGCGAGCGGCGAGTTGAGCTTGGGCGCGGTGACGGTGAGTTCCTGCAAGAGGCCGAGGCGTTCCTGAAAACGCACGGGCGTCAGGCTGTCGTCGAGGCCGAGGTTGCGGACCTTGAAGTTCGCGCCGTTGGGGTCGTCGTCGAGCACGTAGGGGTCGAAGCGCGCGCCGAGGCAGCCGCCGAACTGGCCGGGCGTGAGATAGACTTTGCTGTCGCAAGTGGGGAAGGGCGTGATGACGTAGGGCGGCACGCCGTTGCTGTAGCCGTCGCGCCGCGCGAGCCAGCCGATGAGCGTGCCGAAGCAGGGAATGTCCGTGCGACTGGGCGTGATGAGCGTGCTGTCCACCGCATAGGGCCGGCCGACGGTGGCCCAGTGCATGCCGCCGTTGTGGCTGCTGTGGCCGTGATGCACGGAGCGAATGAGCGCGACCTTGTCCATGCGCTTGGCCATGCGCGGGAGCAACTCGGAAATGTGGATGCCGGTGACGTTGGTGCGGATGGGCTTGAACGGGCCGCGCACGTCGTCGGAGGCGTCCGGTTTGGGGTCCCAGAGGTCCAGGTGGCTCGGCGCGCCGCCGTTGAAAATCATGATGACCGACTTGGCCTTGCCGGTGCGGAGCGGCCCCATGCCAGCGGCGTGGGAATAGCCGGCGGCCAGCGGGAAGAGCGAAGCCCCGACGCCGCGCATGAAACTGCGGCGGGAAAAGCGGTGCGCCGCGAGCGGGGAGGCGGCGTTGGCTTTCGCGTTCGGCATTGAAAACCAGACTGGTTTTCGGCGCGCTTGCTTCAGCTCACTTCTTCGCGAGCGGATGCACGTCAAGCTTGCGCCACCACATCTCGGCGTAGGCGCACTCGATGAGGATGCGACCTTTGTCCGGCTTGGCCTGCGAGCCATCGAACACAACCTTGCCGTTCACGCTAACCTTGAGGCGGTCGCCGTTGGCGATGATTTCCACGCTGTTCCATTCGCCGCGCGGCTTCTCGATTTCATTGGGGCCGCGGAAGCCCAGCTCATCCTTGAACGGCTCGCGACCGGGGCGGTCGAAGCGGCCCTTGGTCTTCGTCTCGCTGCCCTGCGTGAGGGACGTGCCACTGATGGGAATCGTGTCGCCGGTGCCGCCCTCTTGAATCTGAATCTCGAAGGACGGCGGCATGATTTTGTCGCCGGGCTGGGCGTGGATGAAGATGCCGCTGTTGCGGGTCTTCTGGTCGCGTGGCGGCCAGTTCTTCTCGCCCCACTTGAACTCGGCCACGAGCCGGTAGTTCGCGAACTCGCGCTTGGTGGCGAGGTAGCCGTTGCGCTGGCCGCTGATGTAGAGCATCCCGTCGCGCAGGGTGAAGACCTTGTCGGGATCGGTGTTGCCCGAGTCCTTCATGAAGACCGTGAAGGCGTCAAGGTCCTTGCCGTTGAGCAGTCGCGTGGGCTGGCTGTCGGCGGCGTGGAGAGCGGCGCAGGTGAAGGCGCCGAGGAGCAAAGCGAGGGAGCGTTTCATCACGAGCAGAGTTGGAGCTTACTTCCCCTTCACGTTGTAGCAGAGCAGCACGTCCTGGTCGCGAAGGTAGAGCTTCCCATTGGCGACAACCGGATGCGGCCAGGCGGCGGTGCGGCTGCGGTCGGGCTGGTCAAAGGAGCCGTGGGACTTGAAGCCCGCCGGGGTCGGTGCGATCAGCGTCACCGTGCCCGACTTGCCTTCGGCGCGGTGGATGAGCAGGCCGTCGGCACACGTCACCGAGCCTTTGCCGATGCTGCGCTCGGCCCACTTCACGTCGCCGGACTTCATCTCGAGGCAGGTGAAGGCACCCGGAGAGTCGCTGGAGCCATAGAGGTAACCGCCGAGTTCCACGACGCCGCCGTGGTGGTTCTTCATGTCCTTGCTGGCATAGACCTCGGTGCCTTTCAGGCCGCCGGAGTCCTTGGTGACTTTGAAGAGGTTGCAACCGACATCGTAGCTGCTGGTGACGAACACGCAGTCATCGCGGACCACGGGCGTCGTGATGACTGCCGTCCGTCCGCTGCGAGCCGCGCGCCAGAGCACGTTGCCGGAGTCCGGCGCGAGGCCCGCGACGCTGTCGCCCGTGAGCTGGACGTATTGCCGGACGCCGCCCAGCGT
>SXTU01000011.1 GCA_005791875.1 Verrucomicrobiales bacterium | reverse complement strand
TTCGCGGGGAAGTGGCCCGGCTTCGGGGCGAGCGCATTCTTTTTCGTCTCCGCCGCGAGCAAGGAGGTGAATGCGACGCTGCCGAGCGAGGCTCCCAGCGAATAGATGAAATCGCGGCGTGTGGGCGCGTGCAAAGCGCGGGATCCCGCGCATGAAAAGTAGCGTTTCATTTCGTCAAAGCGCTTCGAACTCCGCGCGGGTGGCTTTCGATTTTTGATACTCCATCACAATCTTCCAGTGCTCATCGCGTTTCAGCAGCAGAGCCTCGAAGTGGATGTATTCGCGTATCTCTTTCCCGTCGGCACCGGTCGCGGAGTAGAGGAAGATACCCGTCTCGTGCGCGGTGGTCGCGTCGCTCAGGCGTTGGGCAAATTTGAACTCCACGCTGGCCTTCATCCCGCCGCTCTTCGTCGCGTCAAATTCCTTCTTCCACCGCTTGAGCGCATCCGCGAGCGGAGAGCTGTTTTTCTTTACACCAGAAACGAGCACTCCATCCGGGTGGCACGTCGCTTCGTAGGCCGCAAAATCCCCCGCGGCCACGGCTCTGGAAACTTCCGTCCAGTAGGCATCGAGTTCTTTCTGCCACGCCTTTTTGGGCTCCGGGTCCGCGGCCAGCAGAAAAAATGGGAACAGGAGGGCGAGGGCGAGTATGGGTTTCATGGTGTGAGCAAACAATTCGGGCAGGCGACATGCTGCGAGTCAAATGGGCGGTTGGCTTCAATAGACATACGCAAACTCGTTGGCGTTAAGGAGGGCGAGGCAGACATCGGCGAAGGCGCGGATGTGCACGGGAACATCTGCCGACTGGAGATCAGGGACGAAGTCGGCGTTGGCGTGCAGCGTTTCGTTGAAGGAGAATTTCTCGCCGGTGTTCTCCTCGACGGCGTCGCGCCGGACGACGAGCGGGGGCTTTTGCGGCCGCGGGGCCTGGTCGCCCAGCAGGACCTCGATTTCGCGCCAGTGAGCGAGGCAGCTCTGCCTTTCGTCGGCGGTGGGCGGACGGGAGAAGGCGAGCGCGAAGACGCGCGTGATGGCTTCTTCGTCGGTGCGCGTTTCTTTCACCGCACGGCTCGCCAGAGCCAGCGCGCGCGCGTGAGTTGATTGGCCGTTGAACAGGCTGAAGACCTGCGGCGTGACGGTGCTGGCCTCGCGGCGCTCGCAGGAAAAGTCTGGCGCGGGTGCATTGAAGACTTCCTGCGAGGGGTCCGGCAGCCCGCGCAGTTTCAGCGCGTAGAGTGAGCGTCGATGGCGCTGCGTGGGCAAGGGATTCGGCGTCCAAGCGGAGGCGAAGGTCCCCATGACTTGGCGAGGCTGCAGCGCGGCTTCCAGATTCATCTCGGGCCGGTTCGGAATGCCGCCGAGCGTGGGATTGAGTTCGCCCGTCGCGGTGAGCATGGCATCGCGCAGTTCCTCGGCGGTCAGACGGCGCGGCTTGAAGAAGGCGTAGCTCGAGCCGGCCGGGTCTTTCTCCGCGAGCGCTTTCAAGTCGGGATGCGTGGCGCTGCGGCGATACGCATCGCTCGTCATGATGAGCCGGTGCATCGCCTTGAAGCTCCAGCCTTTTTCCACGAACGTCGCGGCGAGCCAGTCGAGCAGCTCCGGATGCGTGGGCCTCTTACCGGTGCTGCCGAAGTTATTCGGGTTGCCCGCGAGCGGCTGGTCGAAATGCCAGAGCCAGATGCGGTTCACGATCGCGCGCGTGGTCAGCGGATTGTCCGCGGTGGCGACCCAGTCGGCGAAAGCTTTCCGGCGTCCTTCGATGGTCTCGGGAATGGGCGTCTTCTGCGCGGCGGCGAGCACACTGAGCACGCCGGGCTTCACCTTGGTGCCGGAGGCAAAGGGATCGCCCCCGGTGAGGATGGTGCTCTCCTCCAGTTCGCCGGCGGTCATCCGGTCAGCGGGCACGCGCAGCGGGGCAAAGATGGTTTTGTATTGGCGTGTGCGACCGCCATACACCCCGAGAGCATAGGGTTCGTAGCGGTCAAGTTCCCACCGGAGCCGCTCCAGGCCTTTTCGTGCCACTCGTTCCATGCCGAACTGTTCAGGCGTGAAGCCGACCAGTTTCGGGGGGAAGTCACCTTCCGGCGCACCGGCGTTGGTGAGCGCGTTTCGTGCGGCGGCGAACAGGTCCGAATACTTGCCGGGTTTCCTAGCGGGGCCTTGCTTCGGAGCCGTGGGATTTCGCGCAGCCGCGACGGCGGCATTCCACTTGGTCGGGTCCTTCCCGTTGTCCTTGAACCAACGCGCGGCGTTCTCCAGCAACACGGCGTCGAGCTTCGTCAGGACAGACTCATGTCCGGCGAGGCTCTTTTCCAGATAGGCCCGCTCTTCGAAGCCCCGGATGTTTTCTTCTGGAAGAAAAGGCGCGGCCCGCTCCGAGAGCTGGGTCGTCGCGAACACAGCCTGAATCGAGTAGTAATCATGCGTGGGCACGGGATCGAACTTGTGATCGTGGCAGCGGGCGCACTGCAGCGAATGGGCGAGAAAGGTCTCCCCCACGCTGTTGGCCACATCGTCGAGGAAGCGTTGCCGCGCGATCTTCTCGACCTCCATACCGGTCAGCTCCCACGGGCCCATGCGCAGGAAACCCGTGGCGATGATCTTCTCTGAGTCGTTGGCGTCGATCTCGTCTCCGGCGATCTGCTCGCGCACGAACTTGTCGTAGGGCTTGTCGCTATTGAAGGCGCGCACGACGTAATCGCGATAGCGCCACGCGTTGCCCCGTTCATAATCGTTGGCGAAGCCGCTGCTATCCGCGTAGCGCGTGACATCGAGCCAGTGATGCGCCATCCGCTCGCCGTAGTGCGGCGAGGCGAGCAGACGCTCGATCACGGCGGAGAAAGCCTCTGTTTCTGGCCGTG
>SXTU01000088.1 GCA_005791875.1 Verrucomicrobiales bacterium | reverse complement strand
GATTCCCGATGACGACCCAATTTACCGCGCGCCGTATCCGCTCGATGGAGCGCCGCCGCTCTGGGCGCACAGCGGCACGCGCGCGCTGGGCTGGAAAAAGGACGGCCGCTGGGTCGCCTTCTACCATCAAGGCTCCATCTCGGACGCTTGGAAGGACACGCACGGCGGCACGAGCGCGGAGTCGGCGGAGCAGTCGTATCAGCTCGGCGTGAACATCCTCGCGCAGGCGATGGCCGGCTACAGCGAGTGGAAAATGATGCTGGAAGGGAAGGGACCGAAGAAGTGAACGCCCTCCGCCCTCCAACACCAGTTGCGAACGCCACCCGGCGGCAACGCTGCGGAACCGCGACGCGCCTCTCCTCCCTCTCCCTTCATCGGATGAGGGGAGAGGGTTGGGGTGAGGGGTTTCGTGCGTCGGCGTTGGTGGCCGCACCCCTCATCCGGCCTGCGGCCACCTGCTCCCCTCCTCCGAGGAAGGGAGAAGGCGCGCGTCGTGGACCGTGCCCCGAATTGCTTGCCACAGATTTGATTCAGCACACGTCAGATAACCGTTAACCAAAGAAAAAACCTATGTTGTGGGAATGGATAGTTGCGGGTGGCATGACGATGGCCACCTTGATTTTGCTCTCGATTATCAGCATCGGCGTCGTGCTGGAGCGCCTCGCCTTCTTCAAGCAGGTGCGCCTCGCCACGGCGGGCTTGCGCGACGCCATCAAGGAGTCGCTGGAGAAGAAGCAATACGACCAGGTGCTCGAGCGCTGTCGCCAGAGCGAGTCGCCCCTCGCCGCGATGATTCTCGCCGAGGCTGCGTCCGGCCGCGACGCCGAGAGCGCCGACGCCGAGCGCGTGATGGTCCTCACCATGCGCGGCGAAATGGCGCGGCTGAAACAATACCTGCCCATCCTCGCCACCATCGCCTCCATCTCGCCGTTCGTGGGGCTGTTCGGCACCTGCAAAGGCATCATCACCGCCTTTTCGGACATCGCCACGCAGGGCATGGGCGGGCCGAGCGTCATCGCGGCGGGCATCTCGGAGGCGCTCGTGGCCACCGCCACCGGCCTGCTCGTGGCCATCCCGGCGCTGATGTTTTACAACTACTTCAGCAAGGCCATCTCGAACATGGCGCTGGAGCTGGAATCACAGGCCTTCCAAGCCTACCGCGACCTGCGCGCGCAGACCGCCGCCCCGCAGAAGTAAACGCAGTCACCCCGCACGCTTATGGCAATGGATGTCCAAGAAGATTCGGACGAGCCGATAGCGGCCATCAACTTCATCCCGATGATTGATATCAGCCTCGTGCTGCTCATCATCTTCATGGTCGCGACGACCTTCGTGAACGTCACCGGCATTGATCTCAAGTTACCCAAGGCCTCGACTGCCAAGAACGCCGAGAGCAAGAGCGTCACCGTGCAGCTCAACATGCAGAAGGATGTCTTCTTGAACGGCGAGAAGACTACTTGGGAGCAGCTCAAGGCCGGCATCACCGCCAAGCTCGTCGGCACCAAGGACCGCGCGGTGGTCATCAACATTGACCGCGGCGTGGAATACGGCAGCGCCGTGAAGCTCATGGACATCGTGAACCAATGCGACGCGGCCATCGTGCTCGCCACCGAAGTGGACAAGTAGAATGACCAATACCCAATGGCCAAGGCCCAATGAATGCCCAATGCCCGATGAAACTCTCTGCACTCACAACACCCATTTCGGATGACGGTCAGTGTCAGGCTACCCGGATGCCACGGCGCGCGCCTTCTCCCTTCCTTGGAGGAGGGGAGAAGGTGGCCGCAGGCCGGATGAGGGGTGGGGCGACTTGCGTCGGCGCACGTAACCCCTCACCCCAACCCTCTCCCCTCCTCCGAGGAAGGGAGAGGGAGTCGGAGCGCGTCGCGCTTGCACAGTCATTTCACCGCCCGGCAATCAGCCGCCCGGTCATTGGTCATTGGTCATTCATTGGGCCTTGGTCATTGGCCATTGGTCATTTCCTCCTCTTCACCTTCCTCCTCGCGAGCAGTGCTCACGCCCGCCTCGCCCCTGAGCGCTGGGTCCGCCTCACTGAGGAGGAGCGCCATCAGCTCACGCGCGCCGAGCGTTACGCGGACCAGAGCAACTGGAAGTCCGCCCGCTCGGAATACGAGCTGTTCCTCCAGCTCCACACCAAGTCTGAGGTCGCCTCCTACGCCCAGCTCATGTTCGCGGAATGCACCCGCCGGCTCGGCCAGGTCAACACCGCCATCGGCGAGTTCCGCAACGTCATTGACTACTTCCCCGACGCGATTGACGCCGGCAGCGCGCAGTATTCCATCGGCCTTTGCCAGACCCAGACCGGCGACTCCGAGGAGGCCGTGAAGGCCTTCGAGAAGGTGATTACCAAGTGGAGCACCAACGACTTTGGCGCACTGGCCC
Organism: Verrucomicrobiales bacterium; assembly: GCA_005791875.1. Lineage (GTDB taxonomy): Bacteria > Verrucomicrobiota > Verrucomicrobiia > Limisphaerales > SXTU01 > SXTU01. Next base: position 5,362 of record SXTU01000088.1, on the reverse strand, counting down.
GCAGCGAGGTCTGCAAAATCTACTGGCGTCTCGGCAAGCCCGAGAAATGGCTGCCCCACATGGAGTATCTGGCCACCGGGCCATATCAGGCCCCTGACAACACCCTCCGCAGCAGCGCCCAGCACCGCATCGTCATGCACCGGTTGTTCGAGAAAAAGACGGCTGAGGCATTCGGGCTGGTGGACAGTGTGCGGAAGAAGGACGCCGTGCTAGTCTTCGCGCAGTGGACCGCCGACGCGTTGCATGGGCACCACATCCCGACTTTCTACGGTGAGAAAGGCACGAAGCTCCGCACCACCATCGCGACCAACGCCGTCGCCTTCATCGAGAAGCAGCCCACCGCGACCCCCGAGGAGAAGACCGCGCTGGAGCATTGGTGCGCCCGCATCCACGCCAACTCCGGCAACGTCCCGGTGGCCACCGCGCGCTTTGCCGCCTTGTCCAAAAAGTTTCCGGAGAACGACACCTTCCGCAGCGAATACGCCGCCTACCTGCGCGCCGGCGGCAAGCGCGGCGAAGCCCGCCTCGTCTATCGCGAACTGAAGAACCAATACGTCGCGGACACAGAAATCGCCGAGACCTACGGCGAGGAGAACAACTGGAAGAGCACCATCGAGGCGTATCAGGCGATGCTTAACAAGCACCCGCAGCATGCCGATGCGATTCAGTGGCGGCTCGGCGAGGTCTTCTACCAGAGGACCGGTCAATACAAAGAAGCCATCGCCTGCTACAACCAGTCCCAGCGCGAGCCGCAGTCCCTCTTCCGCATCGCCGAGTGCCAGGGTGCGATGAAGCAGCACGACGCCTCCATCCAGACGCTGGTCGGCGTGCTGAACTTCTTCAAGAGCGCCGCCCCCGAGGCCCAATACAAAATCGCCGGCCACTACGCCGCGAAAGGCGATAAGGAAGCCGCCATCCGCACGCTCAAGACCGTCTGCAAAGTCTACCTCAACACCTCGTGGGCCGGCCGTGCGCACCAGGACCTCACCCTCACCTACGGCGTGGACGTGACCCTCGGCGGCGCGGCGAAGAAGGAAGAAAAGTAGCGGGTGGAGGGGGGCGCAATATTCTCCTCCCTCTCCTCCTCGGTCGAGGAGGAGAGGAAGGAGGTCTTTGCGGCCTCTGTGCCCTCTTGTGGCAAGTGCATCCGTGCTCATCGGTGTGCATCCGTGGTTGGAAGATTCGACACCTCACCCTAACCCTCTCCCCGTTCGAGGCGGAGAGGGAATCAAGCTGCGAACAGTCCTTGAAAAGCAAAGAGCGCGGACGTCGACGTCCGCGCTCCTTGAGGTGAGGTGAGGTTTAGGCGAACAGCTCGGCGATGGGCTTGGCACCTTCCTTGACCAGCTTCATCGGCCGATTGAGCGGCGTGGTCAGCTCGCGGGTGTGGTCAATGCCCAGGGCGTGGCAGACGCTGGCGTGGAGGTCGGCGACTTGCACCGGGCGGTTCTCCGGGGCCATGCCGTCCTTGTCGGACGAGCCGATGACTTGGCCGCCCTTGATGCCGCCACCAGCCATGAAGCAACTGAAGACACGCGCATGGTGGTCGCGACCGGCATCCTTGTTGATCACCGGCGTGCGGCCGAACTCGCTTAACATGATGACGAGGGTCTTGGAGAGGCGACCCGAGGAGTGGAGGTCTTCGATGAGGGAGGCAACGGCGGGGTCCATGACGGAGCCGTGGTTGCGCATGGCGGGGAAGACATCCATGTGGTTGTCGAAGCCGCCGCGGTTGACCTGCACGAAGCGCACGCCGGTCTCGATGAGCTTCTTGGCGAGCAAGGTGCCGCGACCGAACTCGGTGAGGCCGTAGCGTTCGAGGGTCTTGGGGTTTTCCTTGTCGAGGTCGAAGGAGGCGAGGGCGGGGCTTTTCATCAGGGCGACGGCGTCCTTGAGGGCGACATCGGCTTCCTTCAAATCGCGCGCGGCGAGCTTGCCGGAGGTGCGCAGGTTCATCCGGGCGAGGACTTCGAGGCGGCGCTCACCTTGCGTGTGGTGGATGCCGTCGGGGAAGGCGAGATACGGATCGCGTTCGCCGGGCAGGCCGATGTAGTAGGCCTCGCAACGCTGCCCGAGGTAGCCCGCGCGCGGAGCCATGCCGCCGATGCTGATGTAGGCGGGCAGGTCGCCGGCCTTCTGGCTCTCGTTGATGACGAACGAGCCGAGGCCGGGGTGGACGAGGGCGGGGTTTTGCGGGTGGCTGGTTTGCAGTTCGTAGGTGGCGCGCCCGTGGTCGCCGTTCGTGCCCGCGATGGAGCGGATGATGGAGCAGTGGTGCATCTGCTTGGCGAGCTGGGGGAAAATCTCGCTGATCTGGATGCCGTCGGCGCTGGTCTTGATCGGCTCGAACTCGCCGCCGACTGCACGGCCCGGCTTCGGGTCCCAGGTGTCAATGTGGCTCATGCCGCCGCCGTTCCAGAAGAGGACGACGGACTCGGCCTTCGGCGCGTGGGCGGACCCGATCGCGGCGACGAGGCGGTTGATGGGCATGCCGAGCAGCGCGCCTGTGCCGGCGAATTGCGCGAGGAAGCGGCGACGGGACGTGTAGTAGTCAGTGCAGGAGCTCATGGTTTTGGTGTTTAACTGTTCAGGGCAAATACCGGAATTCGTGGGAGTTGAGCATGGCCCAACGGAGGTCAGCGAGACCGTCGGCGGGGTCCTTGCCAGCAGCGATGACGGCGCGGGCTTCGCTGAGTTCCTCGGCGGTGGGCCGACGGGTGAGGATTTCGAGATAGACGAACTCGACCGCCTTGCCCGCGTTGGCGTTGGGGCCGGCGATGAGGGCGTGGACCGGCTCCAGCGGGCCGACGCGGGAGGCTTCGTGGGTGGCCTTGCCGTTGAGCATCATCAGCTCCTGGCGAAGGGAGGGTGATTCGTCGCGGAACTCGCCGAGATTGTCGCGCGCCGGCTGGCCGAAGACGCGGAGGAAGTGCGCGGCCGGCGCGGGCGTGGCCATGCGGAGGGTGGTGTCGAACTTCGGGTTGTCATCCACCAGCGCGGAGACGGTCTCGAGCCGGAAACGCTCGGCGTTGCCGGACCGGAGCAGGCGGATGCGCGCCTGGCGCACGGCTTCGATGGCGTCGTCTTCCATCTTCTTGTTCATCTCGAGGTCCATCTTCGACTCGGTGAGCACGTCGGCGAACTTGTCTTCGCCCTTCTTCATCTTCTCGGGCTTGAGCAGCGCCTCGAAGTCCAGGTTCGCGCCTTTCTCGAGGTCGTAGGGGGCGGGGGCTTGGCCGGGCTTGGCCATCGCCATCATGGCGGGCTGATTGGTGTTCTTGTCTTCGGCGGCGGCGAGCATGGCGGCCGTGGCGAGGGGGATGCGGATTTGGCGCTTCACCTCGCGGACGTTCGCGCCCTCGGGCCACTTGTGGGTGAGCAGGTGGCCGGCGGCGGACACACTGTCGAAAAGGACTTCGCCGAGCATCCGGCGGGCGCGGGTGGCGGTGAAGGATTCCTCGGCGCGCGCCACGTCGGCCACGCTGACACCGGCCGCAAGATGGCCACGCTGGTAGGTCTCGGTGAGCATGGTCAGCTTCACGAGGGACCGCAGGTCGTAGCCGCTGGCGATGAACTCCTGCGCGAGGAACTGCAGCGTCTGCGGGTGCCGGATTTCGTTGTAGGCGGATATGTTGTCGAGCGGCTCGATGAAGCCCCGACCAATCAACTCGGCCCAGACGCGGTTCACGAAGGCGCGGGCGAAGTAGGGGTTGCGCGGGTCGGTAATCATCGCGGCGAGCTTCTTGCGGTCTTCGCTCTGGACGTAAACGCTCCTGCCATCGTCACCCTGTTTCGCAGCGGCCTTGGCTTCGGCGAGCACATCGGCCTCGGACTTGGAGTCGCGCAGGGCTTGCTTGACGCTGAAGCCGTCCACGAGTTCGTCGAGCGCCTTCTTGGCGGCGACGGCGCTGAGGCCGGCGGTGTCTGGCTTGCGGCGGTCTTCGAGTCGGCTGATGAAGTGGGGCTTGGTGGTGTAGTTGACCATCTCGAAGGGGAACTTCGGGGCCACGCCGTCGCGCTTCGGGGCCTGCTCGCGCTCAGGGGGCCACTTCACCGCCGTCTCCTTGCCCTCGGTGGTGTAGATGCGCTTGATGTTCTTGCCCTGCTCGACGCGCTTGATGGTGCCGAAGTAGGCGGCCAGCTCGTAAAACTCCTTCTGCTTCCAGTCATCGAAGGGGTGGTCGTGGCACTCGGCGCACTGGACGCGGACGCCGAGGAAAATCTGCGCGGTCGCGCCGGCCAGGGCCATCGGGTTCGCCGCGTCGCCCAACGCGAAGCCAGCGGCGGGCGTGTTCTCAGGCCGGCCGTTGGTGGCGATGAGTTCGCGCGCCATCTCGTCGTAGGGCTTGCCCTGCGCGACGCTGCGGTTCACGTAGGCAAGGAGCTGCGGCCCGCCATCCTGCTGCGAACGGACGCGGAGCATGTCCGCGTAAAAAACCGTCCAGCGCTCGGCGAAGCGGGGGTGGTCAAGCAGGCGGTCAATCAGCTTGGCCCGCCGGTCGCCCGCGCTCTCGCGCTCGAAGGCGCTGATTTCCGCGATGGTCGGGATGCGGCCGATGAGGTCCAGCGTCGCGCGGCGGAGGTAGGCGAGGTCGTCAATGACCCCCGCGAGCGGAGGCACCCCGCCTTTGGCGATGGCGTTTTCCTGCTTGAGAATCTGATCGGTCACGGCGGCGGCGGCGGCGAGGGACGCCGGCGCTTTCTCAGGGATGAACTGGCGCTCGGCCAAGCCCGGCACTTCCTTCTTTCGCGTCTTGAGCACGACGCCGTCGGGCCACTTCGCGCCGGTGCGGACCCAGTCGGTGAGCCAGTTCTTGTGCGGTCCGGAGAGCGGCTCCGTCTCCTGCGGCATGATGTCCGAATGGTCGCGCGGGAGGGCGATGCGGCGGAGCAGGTCGCTCTTCGTGTAGTCCTTGGCGTCAATCACCGGGCCATGTTTGCCGCCCTTGAGAAACCCGGCCTTGGTGTCGAGGCGCAAGCCGCCTTTGGCCGAGTCCGCGCCGTGGCAGCGAACACAGGCGTTCTCGAAGATGGGTTGGATCTGCTGGCGGAAATCAACCTCAGCCGACGCGATTCCAACAGAGCAAAGGAGGACAACCAAGTGGCACGCTGGGGCGGACATGTGGATCAGACTCCACGCCGGGCGGGGACATTCGATGCACCAGCGAAAAACTTTCGCTTCGGTGTCCGCGCGATTTCAGTGTGAGAGTTCAGTGTGAGAGATTAGCAGGTTTTTGAAAAATGGGTGATTTCCAAGAGGACCGTCTCCGTTATGCGAGTCTTGATGCTGCTCGGGCGGGGTGTCGGACTCGGTTTTCACCGTTTCCGGACACACCGCAGGTTCCGGCGTCCCGCTTACGCG
>SXTU01000087.1 GCA_005791875.1 Verrucomicrobiales bacterium | reverse complement strand
GATGAACTCATCACCGCCATCGACGCTTACATAGCGGCCAACAACCGTGCGCCCAAGCCCTTCGTCTGGACCGCCACCGCCGAACTCATCCTCGACCGCGTCGCCACCCTTTGTAAGCGAACTACTCGCTCACCACACTAGTTTTGCTCGGGGTCTTGCCATGGCCAAAGTCTATCCCTGTCTATACACTTATACCAGATAATTTACGTAGTTGGTATTAGTTCAGCGCCCACAGTGTGCGGGGTCGGGGTTCACCATTCCTCGTTCTGGGGACCGGCCATCAACGCGCTGCTGCCGAAGTCGCTGCTTTGGGAACACCAAATCACCTCACCCCAGACCACGCTCGTTTCGTGGAGCGTCCTGACGCGCGCGACTTCGCTGGGAACGAGCATTTCCGTGCCACGCGCGGCACCTCGAACCAGCTTTGCGGCATCGGCGGGAATTCGGCCAAGGCCTACCACGGAGGGAAGTTCGTGTATGCCTACTACGACGGCCATGTTGCTGCGCTGGAGCCGAAACGAACTTGGGGCAGGTTCGAGTCGGTGAATTCTTGGGCGGGGGACTGGACCCTGCGCAAAAAAGACTAGCCGGGTTGGCAGTCATCCGCGACTCACCAGCTCATGATCGGCAGCAGGCTGGCGTAGTCGTCGGTCCAGAGCGGGACGATTTTCTTGGAGGGCTCCTTCTGCGACTTCTCCGACGTCTCGCTGCGGCTGGCGATGAGCGCCATCAACTCCTTGTTCTTGCTCAGGAGCACCCACGTGGAGCTGTAGATCCACCAGTCCTTCTCGCCGTCGCCGTCGGAGATCGAGAGGCGCTCGTAGCCGAACTCCTTGGCGACATTTTCCACGACGGGTTCCAAGTCAAGGTAGCGGTTGGAGATGTGGATGGCGAGCACGCCGTTCGTGGCAAGGTGCTTTCCGTAGATGGCCACGGCTTCCTTCGTGAGCAGGTGAACCGGGATCGCGTCGCTGCTGAAGGCGTCGAGGGCCAGCACATCGAAGCGCTGCGGCTCCTCGCGCTCCATCGAGAGGCGGGCGTCGCCCATGACGATGTCCACCTTGCCGCCGAGGGCGATGGTGTCGTGGACGAAGGTGAAGCGGTTGGTGCCGGTGGCGAGGCGTTTCACCTCGGAGTTGATCTCGTAGATGCGGACGTAGTCACCCTTCTCACCGAACGCCGCCGTGGTGCCGGTGCCCAAGCCCACGACGCCGATGCGCTTGGGGCTGGGGAAGTGCTTTATGGCCAGCGCCACGCCGCTCTGCTCGCCGTAGTAGCTGGTGATGCGGCGGCGTTGGTCGGGGTCGGTGAGCTGGAAGCCGTGCGTGATACGCCCGTGCTGGAGGAGAAGGTAACGCGAGCCGGGCGTCTCGGAGCCGTATTCGAGCACGGACATTGCGCCGTAGAAGTTGCGCGTGCTCTCGATGACGTTGTCCTTCTCGTGGCTCTGGATGAAGAAGGTGAGGCACACGGCCATCGCGACGAGCGAGCCGGCCATCCATGCGTGGAAGCGCCACCATTGGAAGTTCGGCACGCGCCAGTCCGGCAGGCAGACGAGCCACACCAGCACGGCGCAGGCTGCGCAGGACCACGCCAGTTCCGCATAGGTGGTGAAGACGTGCGGCGCGACCACGGCGACGAGGAAGCCGCCCAACGCGCCGCCGACCGAGATCATCAGGTAGTAGCCCGTAAGCCGGCGTGGGTGCGGCTTCTGCGCATACAGCTCCCCGTGGCACACCATGCACGCCATGAACATGGTCGTGCAAAACGCCGCGATCTGCCACGTGATGCGCACGTCGTTGATGTTGGCCAGCACGTAGATCAGCCATGCGAAGCAGGCGACCATCGCGGGCATGAACAAGGGCCGCCAGTAGCCGTGCCAGCTGATGAAGGCCAGCGCGCAGAAGAACGGGATGAGCCGGTTGGCTGACTTGTCCTCGTGCAGGTTCACCATGCGCAACAGCTCCTTCAATAAGTCGCTGCCGGAGTGGTCAATCATCATCGGGATCAGCAGCGCACCGATGCCAGTGACGGCGACGCCCACCATCAGCGGGCGCTGGAATCCGACCGGCGCTGTGTCGGCAAAACTCAGGATGAAGGTCAGCAGATACAGGCTCAACGGCAGGATCCACAGGAACGGAATCACCGCGACGTCTTGCGTGAGCTTGTTGGTCGTCGCCAGCAGCAGCGCCGACGCGCACGCGGGCAGCGCGAGCCAGAGGAATTGCCGTCGCATCGAGGGAATATCCTCTGGTTTCTCCTCCGGGGCCGTGCTGTTCGCAGGGATTTCATCGGCCACGCCGCGCTTCCACAAGAGCCACGCGCACCAGGCCGCGCAGACGACGTAGGCCGCCAGGCCCCAGCCCCAGCCGTGCGCCTGCAGCTTGCGCGCGACGTTCGGCTCGATGAGGAACGGATACGCCAGCAACGCCAACAGCGAGCCGATGTTCGACAGAGCGTAGAGGCGGTAGGGGGATATGCCCGGATTCAGCCGCGCGAACCACGCCTGCATCAGCGGGCCGGTTGTGGAGACGACGAAGTAGGGCAGGCCGATGGTTGCGCCGAGGAGCAGCAGGATGTGAGTGATCGGCGCGTCGCCGGTGGTGGGCTTCCAGACGTCGGCGGGGACGATGGGCAGCACCGCGAGCGAGACGAGCAGCAGCGCCAGGTGCACGACGGCTTGGCCACGTGGTTTGAGCCAGCGGCTGAGGAAATGCGCGTAGGCGTAGCCCGCGAGCAGCACGAGCTGGAAGAAGAGCATGCACGTCGTCCACACGCCCGGCGTGCCGCCGAACCACGGGAGGATGTATTTGCCGATGAGAGGTTGAACGAGGAAGAGCAGGAAGGCTCCGGTGAAAATCGTCAGCGCGAATGGCAGCATGGCAATGGCCCGCCGGCGAATTCAGCCCAGGCGGAAAGTTCGGCGGAGAATGAGGTTTCCGCCCCGGTTTGAAAGGAGAATGTGGCTGCCCTCTTGCTCCTGCTCCTGCTCGTGATCCTGATCCTGATCCTGATCCTGATCCTGATCCTGATCCTGATCCTGATCCTGATCCTCCCGGTGCTTGCCAGAAAGCCACCGGTGGATTTCCGCGATGGCGTGGTCGAAACCCCGCGGGCACACTCGGCGTCCACACAACCATGCAAACGCTCAAAGTTCCAATCTTGAAAGCCACAGCCGCAAGCGGCCTTCCCTTTAACGCAGAGACGCAGAGGACGCGGAGGCGCACAGAGGGTGGCCAATCCATCGGGCGCACCGCCGGTCGGGCTTCCCCGGTTCTTCTTCGCGCAACTCTGCGTCCTCTGCGTCTCTGCGTTAAAGTCAGCACTGTAGTTTCCACTGCATCGTTCCGGCTGCCGAGTGTTATCGGGGTCTGGAGTTTGTTCGTCCTGTGGAGCTTGGGAGTGGGGATTTGGAGCTTCCCTGCCAGCGCCGCTGCCGCGAAGCCAAACATCATCTACATCCTCTCGGACGACATGGGCTTCTCCGACCTCGGCTGCTACGGCGGCGAGATTGCCACGCCGAACCTCGACGCGCTCGCGGCAGGCGGACTGCGCTTCACGCAGTTCTACAACACCGCGCGATGCTGCCCCACGCGCGCGTCCCTGCTCACCGGGCTTTATCCGCACCAAGCCGGCGTCGGCCACATGGTTGACAGCAAGAAGGGTGGGCCGGGCTACCAGAACGACCTGAACAAAAATTGCGTCACCATCGCGCAGGCCGTGAAGCCCGCCGGCTACCGCACCTATGCCGTCGGCAAGTGGCACGTCACGCCCATCCCCAGGGACGGCTCCGAGCCGCCGCGCCACAACTGGCCGCTCCAGCGTGGTTTCGACCGCTTCTATGGCACCATCCACGGCGCGGGCAGCTTCTGGGACCCCAGCTCGCTCGTGCGCGACAACCGCATCGTCACCTGCGTCAGCGACGCCGAGTATCAGCCGAAGGAAACTTACTTTTACACGGACGCCATCAGCGATCACGCGGTGCGCTTCATCCGCGATCACGCGCAGCAGGCGGCGGACAAACCCTTCTTCCTCTACGTCGCCTACACCGCCGCGCATTGGCCGATGCACGCACGCGAAAACGACATCGCGAAATACAAGGGCCGCTACGACGCCGGTTACGAACCCATCCGCGCCGCGCGCTGGGCGAAGGCGAAACAGCTCGGCCTCGTGGACGCGAAGTGGGAACTCACGTCTGCGTCCGGTGCGTGGGACAGCGTGCGGAACAAGGCCTTTGAGGCGCGCTGCATGGAGGTTTATGCCGCGATGATTGACAACATGGACCAGGGCATCGGGCGCATCGTCGCCGAACTGAAGGCGCGCGGGCAGTTCGAGAACACGCTCATCTGCTACCTCCAGGACAACGGCGGTTGCGCGGAGCCGATGGGCCGCGGCACGAACTTTTCCGCGCGGGCGGGAAACCCTTCGCTCCCGCCGATGGCTCCGACCGACCTCCAGCACGGCAGCACGCCCAAGCAGACGCGCGACGGCTTCCCCGTTCGCATGGGTTACGGCGTGATGCCCGGCGCGGCGGACACCTACATCGGCTACGGACGCGAGTGGGCCAACGTAAGCAACACGCCCTTCCGCGAATACAAGCACTGGGTCCACGAGGGCGGCATCAGCACGCCGCTCGTCGCGCACTGGCCGAAAGGAATTTCCGCGCGTGGCGAACTGCGCCAGCAGCCCGGCCATCTCATTGACCTGATGGCCACCGCCGTGGACCTCGCCAGCGCGAAGTATCCCGCCGAGTTGAACGGTGAGAAAGTCACGCCGATGCAAGGCGTCAGCCTCCGCGCCGCGTTCGCCAACCAACCGATGCCGCGCACCGAACCCATCTTCTGGGAGCACGAAGGCAATCGCGCCGCCCGCGAGGGCAAGTGGAAGCTCGTCGCCAAAGGCCCCGGCGGGAAATGGGAGCTCTACGACATGCTCGACGACCGCACCGAGACCCACGACCTCGCCACTGCGGAGCCAGCGAAGCTCAGGGAACTCATCGCGAAGTGGGAAGCCTGGGCCAGGCGCGCGAACGCCATCCCCTGGCCGCACTCGCCGCAATACGGCGAAGCGCCTGCGGACGAGCCGGTGAAGAAGGGGAAGAAAAAGCAGTGACCTGGAACCTCCGCTTCCCCGCCGTCAAAGAATGCGGTCGTGCGCCCACGGATACCGCGCCGTGCAGCCGAACTCCCGCGTCGTCTGTCCGGTCGGCGGCGTGTGGAAGTTCGTCGGGTCGAAAGACGCGCCCGCGCAACGCAGGACGCTCTCCAGCAGAGCATGGCCGTAAGTCACGCCGGGGAAGACCACCTCGTTCCGGTTCACATCCACCACGCGCGTCCGCTCCGCCGCGACAATCACCCGGCGGAAGGGTTTCATCCGCTGCCGCTGGTCGGCGAGGAACGCGGCCACTTCCTCCGGGGTGCTGCCGGTGAAGTTTCCCGCAACGCTCATTCGATGAGATCCTTCGCCTCCTTGAAACGCTGCTCCATGCGCTTGACGATGGGCATGGCGCGCAGGAGGGAACTTTTCTCCGTCTGGCCGATGAAGGGTTTCATCTCCACGCGCACAGCGGCCACCGCGTCGCCATTGCGGTCGTGCAGCGGCAGGGTCACGAGCGAGAGGCCGCGCAACTTGTCCTCGCCGGCAAACATCACGTCCTTCGCGATGACATCCTTCTCCACCTGCCCGCCGAGAATGCCCACATACTTCTCGTCGTGGCTGGCGACAACGCGCAGCTCCTGCCCAGCGCCCTTGACCATGTAGATGACCACATCGGTGATGCTGGTCTTCTTGGACAGCGCCTCGCGGACGAGCGCTTTGGCCAGCGTCTCGCGCGGCGTGTAGGTGACCTTCGCGTTGGCGAAGTGGCTGACGGAATCCGACTTCGTCCAGAACCCCAGCTTGCCGAAGCCGAACGAGTTGTCGGTCAAGGTCGGGATCGCCTCCTTGCCGTTGAGCAGGCAGCGGATCTGGTTGCCCTTGCACTCGACGGTCAGCTCGTGCCAGACGCCCGCCGCGACGGGCACCTCCGGCCCGATGGGCGCGCTGCGGTCGCCGTTGACGAACTTGTAGAACCGCACGTTGTTCCCCAGCCCGCTGGCGCGGATGACGTAGTAGTTCTTCGCGTCCTGAAAGCGGAACGCCACGCCCGCCATCTGCTCCACCTTGCCGGCCACGCACTTGAACTTCGTCGTGAACGTGAAATCACCGAACACCTCGTCATCGAAGATCAGCGCGGGGAAACGCTCCTCTGTCGCGTCCGTCGAGAGCTGGGCCAGCACGCTGGCCTTGCCGCCGACGGGGGCGTTGGGCAGGAGCGGATTGAAGGCCGTGGGCGCGTCCGCCAGCACGACCTTCCAATCGCCCGGCTTGCCGGAACCGGTCAGCACGCTGACGAAGCCCTCGGGCGGCTTGCCCTCCGGCATGGCGGAGAAATCGAAGAACCGTTCCGCGCCGCGCGCAGCGGACGTGGACACGACAACGGCGAAGAGAATGACAAACCAGCGTGACATCGGCAGCGAAGCTAGCAGAAGAGCCGGGCGCGACAAGCGTTAGAAGCCGAACGAAGGTAGCCGCCGAGGTGAGGGGGCACAGACCGAGTGCAATCGTGGCAGAAATCCGACACCTGACACCTTAGCGGCTGCTTCCTGCAATTCGGGCTATTGCTTCTGAAGCGTCACAACCTTCTCCGCCTTGTCGCTTTCATCGTAAGTGACTTCGAACGCCATCTTATTGCCATCGAAGGTCGCTTCCGTAGGTGTGCCAACTACCTCCCAGAGGCCGAGCGTGAGCACATCCGCAGCACCGTGAAACATGGCCCGTCCAGCCCTTGCTCCTTTGCTGTAGCCCTGAGTAAACGCGAAGACATCCACCCGCTTCCCATTCTTCGTTTCGCTCGCCACGGGCTGGCCAAGTTCTGCTGGCAAGCCCTATCTGGGCTGCACTGCTTTTCACGTCGTCTCTTACAGCGGTCACTGATACTCGTAGCCGAGGTGGAAACTCACGCGCCCGTCGGGATGCTGGCGGATGTTGGTGAGGTGGACGGGCAGGCCGCCGCCGAGCAGCGAGCGGCTGCTGGGCGTGGTGTAGGGTGTGTAGGCGTCGTTCGCCGCGCTGGGATACGGCACCGACGGCAGGAAGACGCGCGGCCCACTCGGCCCCTCGACGCCGTGGCTCTCCTCGAGGATCACGCGGTTCCCCACGATGCGCCAGATGAGCAGGCCCTCCGCCGGCAGGCTGCCATCGAAGCCGGTCTTGCGGCGGTTCTCCAGCAGCAGGTATTCGCTGCCGTCGGGGCGGATGAGCACCTTGAAGCATTCGTTGGTCGAGCCTTCGATGGGCGCGAGCACGAGCTTCTGTTTCACCGTCGGGTCGAGCACCGCCGGCTTGAGCCAGCCAAGCTGCTCCTTGCACCACGCGCCGAAGTGTTGCGGCCGGCCGTAGGGCGTCTGGTTGGACATCGCGCACCAGTTGCCCAGGCCCTCGGAGCCGGGGTTCTCCGGGCGTGCGTAGAGGTCGGGGATGCCGAGCAGGTGGCCGAACTCGTGGCAATAGACGCTGATGTTCCCCATCCGCCGCCCGCCCTCGGCACAGATGAAGTAGGGCCAGCGCTTGCCCTTGTAGGTCACGCTGCCGCGATGCGGCCAGTAGAGGCTGCCGCGGTTCACGTTCGGGTAGCGGTCGCCTGCGTAGATGAATGCAATGCCATCGAAGTCCTTCAACGCGTTCGTGCCGTCGCGCTTGAGCAGAAGGTCAATGGCCTCGGTGAGAAACGCCGTCTTCGCCGTCGCGCTCGCGGCCTGCGAGTAGTCGCCGCGTTTCTTGCCCATCTCCAGCCAGTCGAACGCGCGCCCATCCACGCGCAGTTTGCCGACGGAGTTTTCGAGAAAGTAATCGGTCAGGCTGCCATAGACGGTCTGGCCAGTGGCGTTGGTCTTCGTGTAGCTCCCCTTGCTGAACATCGCCTGCTCCCACGCGCCCATGTCCACGGCGGCGTTGTGCTTCGCGTCCGGGAATTCAACGCCGATGATGGCGAGCTTGTAACCCGGCTTCCTCCACATCACGCGCGGCTCCTCGCCGGTCGTGGATGAAGCCGTGTCCGCCGTGAGCGTGACTTGAAACTCCTGCTCCTCGCCCTTGCGCCGAACGACGACGCTGACCTTGTCGCCGGGAGATTTCTCGGCGAGCAAATCAGTCACGGTCTGCCCAGCGGCGAGCGCGGTGCCGGCGACTTTCACGATGACATCGTCGCTCTTAAGCCCGGCCTTGTCGGCGGGCAGGCCGCTCGTGACAGAGGAAATCGGCGCGCCCTGGTCCGTCACCTCGCCGGTGCGGATGCCCATGACCGCGCGTTGCTCGCCGACCTTGCGCGGGCGGCTGGTGGCCGTGAGCGTGGCGAGGAGATCGAGAGATTTGCGCCCGCGCTGGACGGTGAGTTGGGCGAAGTCGCCGGGGGCCTTGCGCTGGAGCGCGTCGCGCAACGCGTCGGCGGAGGTGACGGGCAGGCGGTCGAGCTTGAGGAGAATGTCGCCAGCCTGCGCACCCGCCTTGGCAGCGGGCGAGTTCTCCGCGACATCGCCGATGATGAGCTTGCCCTTCGGGTCCGGCGCGACGTGCAGGCCGAGATAGCCGGACTGGCCGCTGGCGGCGGAGTTGGTCTTGGAGATCGTGGTTGTGATGGCGGTGGCGACGGTGCGGTAGCCGGCGAGTTCAGCAGGCGGCGTGGCACCGAACGCGGACATCGAGGCGAGAGCGAGGGCGGGAAGGAAGTTTCTGAGGCGCATGGCGTGGGCGTTTCCCGATGGTGTAGGCGAATCCCGTGCGGAGGGCAATGGCGGCGTGGCGGCGGCACCATCTCGGCTGTGAACCAACTATTGGTCGAGGGGCGCAGCCTCAGCTATAATCATACCGAGTGCGGTTGAAATCCAGTAGAACGCGGCCCGGATGCTGGTGGATGCCTTCCCCCTCACCCCAGCCCTCTCCCTCCTGGAGAGGGAGCCAGTCATTCAGTCTCGAAGCAACAACGCCGGGCGGGTTGAAGCTG
>SXTU01000086.1 GCA_005791875.1 Verrucomicrobiales bacterium | reverse complement strand
GTCGCGGACGGCGGCGTGAACCTCCTGTTCACCGCCTTCTGGTATAAGTTCAACGTCGAACTGGACCGCGAGGTTGGCGGCATCAACGAGACCAGTGTCATCTACGGCCCGCTGTGCATGAACATCGATGCGATTGACGAGGGCATCCAACTCCCGCCGCTCAAGCGCGGCACGCGGCTCATCTTCTCGCCCGTCGGCGCCTACAACAACACGCAGTGGCTACAGTTCATCGAGTATCGCCCGAACGTCGTGCTCGTGACCGAGAAGGGCGAAGTCGAAATCATCCGCGAAGCCGAAGACATCACCGACATCACGCGCCGCGAGCGCCTGCCGAAGCATCTCGAGCTGAAGAATGGGAAATGAGCGCCGGTTCCAAAGGCATTCGTAGCCGCCGACGCGTGGGGGCGGGAGAACGTGTTGCGTGTTGCGTGTTGCGTGACGGCGTCCGGCCACGCGCATTGCAAAACACGCCACATGCAACACGCAACACGTGAAACCTCTCCTCCACGCCGTCTTCCGCAGCTACGCCGAGGTCTTCTTCCTCCAGGGCGGCATCGTTGGGTTTCTGCTCTTCGCCGTGACCATGCTCAACCCGCGACTCGGCATCGCGGGCTTCGTCGCCGTGCTCGCGGCCTACGCCTTCGCCCGCGTCATCGGCATGGGCAAGGTCTTCCTCGAATCCGGTTTTTACACCTGCAACCCGCTCCTCGTCGGCCTCTCCGTCGGCCACCTCTTCCAGCTCAACGCCCTCGGCCTTTTCTTTTGCGTCGTCGCCGGCGTGCTCACGCTCCTCGTCACCGTCGCGATGGCGAACGTGTTCACCACCTACCTGCGTCTGCCGCTCCTCAGCCTCCCGTTCGTCGTCGTCAGCTCGCTCGTTTACATGGCGTCCCTGCGCTACGGCAACCTCCTCGCCGCCGCCTCGCACCAGCCCGCGTGGCTCTCCCACGACCTCGGCCTGCCGCTCGCGCTCGCTGGATTCTTCAAGGCCTTCGGCGCGCTGCTCTTCACCCCGAGCGTCATCGTCGGCGCTGGGCTGGCCGCGTTAATTCTCTCCCGTTCGCGCATCCTCTTCCTGCTCGCTGCGCTCGGTTACTTGGTGGGAACCACCGTTCGGCACTGGATGCTCGGCTCCGCGACAAAGGCCTACACCGACCCGCTCAACTTCAACTTTCTCCTCATCGCGATGGCCGTGGGCGGCGTGTTCCTCATCCCGTCGGTGCGAAGTTATTTGCTCGCCGCGATTGCCGTCGCGCTGTCGCCCATCGTGATGGACGCGATCGCGGGTTTCTGGAGCTACTACGGCATCCCGGCGTTCACGCTGCCGTTTGCGACCGTCACGTTGCTCTCGCTCTACACGCTCGGCCTCGTGGGCAGCCCGCTCATCGCCGCGCGCATCGGCGTCACGCCCGAGGAGACGCTCGACACCCACCTCGCGAATCGCCTGCGCTACCCCGGCTCCGAGCGCACGTTGCTGCCGCCCTTCGCGGGCGCGTGGACCGTCTGGCAGGCCTTTGATGGCGCGTGGACGCACAAGGGCGCGTGGCGCTACGCCTACGACTTCGTGCTGACCGATGCCAACGGCAAGACGCACGCAAACACCGGCGCGCAGCTCGAAGACTATTACTGCTTTAACAAACCCGTCCTCGCCCCCGTGCGCGGCCGCATCGTCGCCGCCGTGGACGACTTCCCCGACAGCCCCATCAACGACCCCGACAAGGTCAACAACTGGGGCAACCTCATCATCATCGCCGAGCCGCGCGGCTGGCACGTCGAGCTGTCGCACTTCGCGGCGAAATCCCTCCGCGTGAAAGTCGGCGACTGGGTCGAGCGCGGCACGGTCCTTGGCCTCTGCGGCAACTCCGGTTACTCCCCGCAGCCGCACATCCACGTGCAAGCCCAGCTCACGGAAACGCCCGGTGCGGCGACCGTGCCCTTCAGCTTCGTGAGCTACTCCGAGGACGGCCTCGCGCACGCGAACGACCTCCCGAAAGTGAACGGCAAGGTCGAAGCCCTCTATCCAAACAAGCGCCTCGAATCCGTCACCAACTTCGTCCTCGACGAGGAATACCGCTACGCCGTGAAGCGCCGGGGCCAAGCGCAACCCGACCTCGTCCTCACTGTCCGCATGGCGCTCGACGGCACGTTCTACTTCGATTCCGGCGCGGGAGTCCTCTACTTCGGCCGCTTCGAGGGCACCTACTACGCCTACCGTTGCGACGGTTCGGACCCCCGGCTGCGCGCGCTCTTCCTCACGTTGCCCCGGATGCCGCTGGCCTGCCGCGACGGCCTCGTGTGGCACGACCACGTGCCCGTCGACCTCGTCGCGAGCGGCCTGCGCGGCGCGCTCGTGGGCGTGGCGAGTTCCATTTCGAGCCCCCTCGCTCGCGTGCGTGCCAGCTCGCGCTTCGTCGGCGAGCACCGCGTGGAAACCACCGTTGAGTCCCGCGTCCTTGGCGTGAAGCAAAGCGGCAGCGTCACCTTCGACCGCAACAAAGCCTTCGCCACCGTGACCTACGGCGACTGGGAACTGACGAGGAGGGACGATGGAAAATAGTTTCCTAGTAGTGAAATCTTTCCTCAACGCAGAGACGCAGAGGACGCAGAGGGGCGCAGAGAAAGCCGGAAAATCCATCTTTGCGAATCTCTGCGTCCTCTGCGTCTCTACGTTTCAATTCGCGCTGTCCGCATCGGCCTCCGACTACGCCACCTCCCTCCGCTCTGGCTGGCAAGAATACCTCACCGGCAACCACACCAACTCCCTCGCCCACTATCGCGCCGCGCAAGCCGCACAACCTCGCTCGCTCGAACCCAAGCTCGGCCTCCTCCTCCCACTCCTCGCGACCGGCCAGTTCCCTGCCGCCGAAGCACTAGCCCGCGAAATCCTCCGCGAGCACAAAACCCATTACCTCGCCCACCTCCGCCTCGCCACCGCGCTGCGCCTTCAAAACAAACTTCGCTCCGCTGACTCCACCGTTGCACACGCGCTCGCGCTCTATCCCAGCGACACTGGCCTGCTCTACGAGCGCGGCCTCGTCAAACGCGCCCAGAAGCAATTCGCCGCAGCGCGCTATTACGTCGGTCAGGCTGAACTCCTCGATCCCGACAACGAGGCCATCTTCCGTGAGCTGGCGGACCCGCTGCTCTTCACCGACCTTGCCGAAATCACCGCGCCTGCCAGCCCCGGTTTCGCGCGCGACCTCGGCTTCCGCGTCGGCGAAACGCCCGCGCGTCTCGACGCGACGGTTTACGGCGGCTGGATTGACTATCAAGGCACGCAGGTGAAAGACACGGCGCGCTTGCTAGGCGTAACCACGTGGCTGGGCTTCGGCAAAGCGCACGTGGTCGAGACCTCCTTCGACTCCATCGAAATTCATCGCGTGGGCCTCGCGCGGTTCAAGCAGCTTGATGTCAACGTGGCCTACAACAACTTCAGCCTCGCGAACTGGCGGCTCCGCGCCGGCGCACACGTGCTCGCCAACGGCGACCCCTCGACTGACGGCGCGTGGAGCGCATTCGCGGGTGCGGAGTGGTTCGGATCGCCGCGTTGGGGCGCGGGATTGGACGCGAATTTCGCGCGCTACGAGGACTTCGGCACCGGCCTTGAAGTCACCCAGCTAGCGCCCAAGCTCGGCCTCGTGCTCGCCACCGGTGCGGACTGGACACTGCGCGCCGACACGCGCGGCTATTGGATTCATCTGAGCGAGGACGTGGGTTTCGCGCGGCGGAATTTCTTCTCTGCGGAAGAGCGGCTGTCTCTTTTGTGGAACCGCTGGACCTTCGCTGCCTTCGGCTGGTCAGGCCGCCAAATCTTCGCCACACGCGGTGACGGTGCGACAATTTTCAACCTAGCGGAGAAGCACACCGCCGGCTTCGGAGCCGAGGTGAAGCGCTCGCTCTCCGACCGCGCCGCCGTCTCGTTCCGCTTCAACCGCGCTGAGTTCCGCGAACTTGGTGGCACGACCACCGCCGCCGCACATACTTTCTTAACACAACTCGGCTTCACTTTCTGAAACGCGACATGAACACGACCCAACCTCCCCGTGCCACCGACTTGCAGTCGCCGTCCGATGCGTCCCTCCCCACGACGCGCCTCTTCTCCCTCGCCCCCACTGGGGGAGAGGCCCGGGGTGAGGGGGAAAAACGTCGAGCAGTTCGAACTCGCCCAAATCTCCGCGCACCCTTCGGAACCGTAATTGAACCCGCACGCCGCCTTAGCTCCGCAGCCCTCCCCCTCACCCCGCCCTCTCCCCCGGTGGGGGCGCGGGAGTTCGCGTTCGGACGCCGCACCGTTTCGCGTGCGCATCTCGCCCTCTTCTTTCTGTCTCTTTTTTTCTGTCAGCTCTCCCGCGCCGCCGTCCCCACCGACGCTGAAATCCGCGACGCCTACCACAAATCCTACCGCTACGAGAAAGCCCAGAACTACGCCGACGCCATCAAGGCCCTCGCACCCGTCGTGGACGCCTACCCGACGGCTTACACGGTGAACCTCCGCCTCGGCTGGTTGAACTACCTTACAGGCGGCTTCGCCACGGCGCGCAAGCACTACGAGACCGCCATCAAGGCGGCGCCCGACTCCATCGAGGCCAAGCTCGGCCATACGCTCCCGCTGATGGCGCAGGAGAAGTGGGATGACGCCGCCGCCGTCGCGCGCCAAGTCCTCCGCATCGACCCGAGCAACTACACCGCGAACCTCCGCCTCGCCTACGTGCTGCGTCTGCAAAAGAAGTTCGATGCCGCCGAGCAAATCCTCAACGGCATGCTCGTCCTCTACCCGACCGACATCAGCCTCCTCACCGAGTTCGCGCTCATCAAGCTGGCCAAGGACAACAAGCCCGAGGCCAAGCGCGTCTTCAACGACATCCTCACCCTCGACCCCGAAAATGTGACCGCCAAAGCCCAACTCTCGAAGCTGTGAACCTCAATCGAGCGCGGACGCCCACGTCCGTAGCCCGCAAATTCTTTAGCCACAGATGAAAGATCTCAGGCCTTTCCCCCAACCTAAGTAGAAACCATGAAAACGTTCCTCCTCACACTCGGACTGTTCACCGCGTTCACCGCGTCCGCGCAGGTGCCACAGCTCATCAACTACCAAGGCCGCATCACCGTCGGCGGCACGAATTACGACGCCACCGGCCTCTTCAAGTTCGCACTCGTGAACACCGCCGGCACGGTCAACTACTGGGCCAACGACGGCACCGCCAGCGGCCAGCCCGCCACCGGTGTCTCGCTCGCCGTGAGCAAGGGCCTTTACTCCGTCCTGCTCGGTGACACCACGGTCTCCGGCATAACCACGGCCATCGGCTCCACGGTCTTCGCGAACTCGGACGTGCGCCTGCGCGTGTGGTTCAGCGACGGCTCAGGCTACCAGCAGCTCGCGCCCGACCAGCGCATCGCCTCCGTTGGCTTCGCGCTCGTAGCCGGCACGGTTTCAGACGGGGCCATCACAGCCGCCAAACTCGCCAGCGGCGCAGTGGGCGCGACGCAGTTGGCCTCGGGCGCGGTGACTTCCGCGAAGCTGGGCGTGAGCTCCGTCGGCTCCAGCGCGTTGGACTTGACCGGCCTCACCACCGTGCTGTGGAAAGCCAGCGGCAACTCCGGCACGACCGCGGGCACGCACTTCCTCGGCACCACGGACAATGTGGCACTGGAACTCAAAGCCAACAGCCTCCGCGCGTTGCGCCTAGAACCCAACACCTCCGCCGCGCCCAACGTCATCGCCGGCGCGGCCGTGAACTCCGTCTCGTCCGGCGTCGTCGGCGCGACCATCGCGGGCGGCGGTGCGGGCAACTTCAGTGGCGCGGCCATCACGAACATCGTGCGCGCGCACTTCGGCTTCATCGGCGGCGGCGGCGCGAACGGCATCAACACGGGCGCGACCAACTCCGTCATCGCGGGTGGCTACCTCAACGTGATTTCCAACAACGCTGCTTTCGCAACCGTCGGCGGCGGCATCGCGAACGGCGCGGGCACGAACGCGGCGACCGTCGCTGGCGGCTATTACAACCTCGCCAGCGGCTTTGAATCCACCGTCGCAGGCGGCGAGGCAAACCTTGCCAGCGGCACCGCGAGCTTCGTCGGCGGCGGTGTGACCAACATCGCCAGCGGCTTCGAGGCCGTGGTGGGCGGCGGCGAACTGAACGACGCGACGGGTATAATCTCCTTCGTCGGCGGCGGCTATTTTAACGCAGCTTCCAAGTATGGCGCAGTGGTGGTCGGCGGTTACGCGAACGGTGCGGCGGGCACGAACTCCATCGTGGCCGGCGGCGAGCAGAACCTTGCCAGCAACAGCGTCTCGACGGTCAGCGGCGGCTACTTCAACGGCGCGACGGGCCAAGGCGCGACAGTGCCCGGCGGCTGGGCGAACCTCGCGTCCGGCTCGAACTCCTTTGCGGCGGGCTTCGTCGCCAGCGCGACGCACAACGGCGCGTTCGTGTGGTCGGATTCCTCGAGCCCCACGGCGTTCAGTTCGTCGGTCGCAAATCAGTTCAGCGCGCGGGCGGCGGGCGGCGTGCGTTTCGCTACGACGAGCGCTGGCACGGTCGGAGCGCAGTTGGCGTCTGGAGCCACCGCATGGTCGGTGCTCTCCGACCGCAATGCCAAGAAGGACTTCGCGCCCGTGGATGGCCGGGAGATTTTGCGCAAACTGGACGAGGTCGCCGTGCAGACGTGGCGCTACAAGTGGGACGCGGCGGGCAGCACGCCGCACCTCGGCCCCATCGCGCAGGAGTTCAAGGCCGCGTTCTTTCCCGGCCGCGATGACAAGAGCATCAGCACTCTGGAGTTCGACGGCGTCGAACTGGCGGCCATCCAAGGCTTGCACTCGCTGGTGAAGGAGAAGGACGCGAAAATCTCCGCGCTGGAGCAGCGCCTCGCTGACCTCGAAGCGAAGCTAAACAAGCTTGTGAAGTAACCGTCCACCCTACGCGCGATGAACACGACGCCATCTGATAGGAGCGCGGACGCCCCCGTCCGCAGCCAGAGCAGTTCGAAACACAGCATAGTCACAGCACCCCTCTTCACCCTACCCATGAACCGGAGCGCCGAGCATTGCTCGGCAAAAACGGACAACCACCCCCAAGCCGAACCATGCTCGGCGCACCGCCTCGGTTCAGGGGCCGAAATCGCGCACGTTGGCGGGTCTTTGATTCTCTCCCTTCATCGGATGAGGGGAGAGAGGTTATGTGCGTCGGCGCGAGCGGCCGCACCCCTCATCCGACCTGCGGCCACCTTCTCCCCTCCTCCAAGGAAGGGCGAAGGCGCGCGCGCTGGCGTCCTGTTGGCATTCCTCAGCGTGTGGCTGCTCGGCGGATTGGCGACAGCAGCGACATTCGACGCAGTGAACACCAG
>SXTU01000085.1 GCA_005791875.1 Verrucomicrobiales bacterium | reverse complement strand
GGGCGGCATCCTGACGGCGAAGGACGGCACGGTGGTGGCGTTTCAGTCGCCCGGCGGGGGCACCTGCCGACGCAGCCGGGACGGTGGCAGGACGTGGGAAGCGGAAATCTTGATCGCTCCTGATGCCGTCAACGGACGCGGTTTGGTCGATGAGACCACGGGCGACATTCTTTACGCCAATCCGGGTGCTGGCTGGCTTTTTCGCAGTCGCGATCACGGCGCGAGTTGGACGCGCGAGTCCGTGCAAGCTCGACCGGATGGATTCGGTAATATCCCCGGCAAGAGTATTGGCGTGGTTGCCATGCAGTGCGGCATCACGCTCGCCTTTGGCAAACACAAGGGCCGGCTCATCATGCCGGCGCGAGTCGCGGGGCCGAAGGACTCCAATGCGATAGAGTGGCGTCCCTATCACTACAGCACCGCCCTCTACAGTGACGACGGCGGCGCGACGTGGCAGACCAGCAAGCCCTTTCCCGTGCTCGGCACCGGCGAGGCCGCGCTCGCCGAGCTTTCAGACGGCAGCATCCTCTACAACTCCCGCGAGCACATGACGCGCGGCAACCGCTTCATGGCCCGCAGCGATGACGGCGGCGATCTCTGGCTTGGCGCCTACCGCAGCGCCGATCTGCCCGACGGGGTGCGCGGCACTTCCTACGGCTGCCTCGGGGGCATGGTGCGCCTGCCCGTCGCCGGACACGACATCCTGCTCTACAGCAATCTCGACTCCGAAGCAGGCAGGATGCCGACCCAAACCGGCGGCTCCACACGGGAGTTCAGCGAAAAAGTCACCGTCTGGGCCAGCTTTGATGGAGGCCGCACCTGGCCGGTCAAGCGCCTCGTCCATGATGGACCCAGCGCCTACTCCACCCTCGCCGTGGGCCGCACCGGCACGCCGAGCCAGGGAAAAATCTACCTGCTGTTCGAAGGCGGACCGAGGTCCTGGGACGAAGCCGTGCAGGTGGCCGCGTTCAACCTGAGCTGGGTGCTAAACGGACGGGACATCGGCACCTTGCTGGGCAAGGCACGTTAATCAGCAACCAACAGCAACAGCATCAGGAATATGAAAATCATCTTCGCCGGCATCCTCCTCTCATCGCTCGCGCCGCTGGCCGCGCTACACGCCGCCGCCGACGCCGCTTGGCTGCGCGAGAAGGGCACGCTCCTCTTCCACGATGCCTTCGAGCGCGAGGAGGCGGGCAACGGTGCGAAGGCCATCGGAAACGGCTGGAACAGCGCCACTGCTGACCGCGTTCCAAAGCTCAAGCAGGCCGACCTTGACGCCGGCATCTTGAAGATCGCTAGCGCCACGAAAGAGGCCGGACACGCCGCGCATATCCATCACGAGGCGGGATTCACCGACGGCGGGGCGGTGGTGCGCTTCAAGTTTCCCGGGCTGAACAAAGGCGAATCGCTCCAGCTCGGCTTCGTGGACCGCGAGACCAAGGGCGTCCATGCCGGGCATCTTTGCTACGGCATCCTCTCGCAATCGAGCGTCACGTTGATTGATCACAAGACCGGCATCATGAACCTGGAGAACCGCAAGCGCCGCGACGACGCCCTCGCCGCCAAAGCGAAAGTGCCCGCCGATCTCGAAGCGTTGCTCAAGACGAAGCAAGTCACCGTGCCGTGGAGGGCAGACACGGAGTGGCACGAACTCGCCCTCGTCACCGAAGGCGACGAGCTGCGCCTGAGCCTCGACGGCAAACTCGTGTCGAAACACCGCTCCGAAGGCTTCGCGCATCCGATGAAGCGCTGGTTCAGCTTCCTGATGAACAACACGGTCTGGATTGACGACGTGAAGATTTGGAAGGTGAAGTAGCTGTCATGTGCGCCCGGCTCCGCCTTCGCGCAGGCTTGAGGACGTCGGCCAAACAACGCACGCTCGTCCGCAATTGTGAAACGCTTCCTCCTGCTGCTGCTCGCTGGTTGGCTGCTGCCGTCCGCTGCGCGCGCGGCCGTGCCGCTCGCGAAGGATGACCTGCTCCTATTCTACGGCAACTCGATGGTTGAGCGGCTGCTCGAATCGGGCGCGATGGAGGCGTATTTGCAACTCGCGCAGCCGGACAAGCGCCTCCGCGTGCGCAGCCTCGCGTGGACTGGGGACGAAGTGGGCCACCGACTGCGGGCCGAGGGGTATGTCGAGCACTTGAAGACGCTGCTGGCGAAGTGGCCGGCGAATGTCGTCGTGCTCGGCTACGGCATGAATGAGTCCTTTGGCGGACCTGCCGGACTGGCGGAGTTCCGGTCGCAGTTCGAGGCGCATCTCCGCGAGGTTTCCCGATTGCATCCGCAGGCGAAGCTCGTGCTGCTCTCGCCCATCGCCGTGCAAGGTGACAACGCGCGCAACGGCGAGGTCGCCGCTTATTCCGCCGTCATCGCCGAGCTCGCGAAAGCCCGGGGCGCGCTGTTCGTGGACCTCTTCACCGCGAGCAAGGCCGCTTACGCGAAGAGCGCCGCGCCGCTGACGGTGCAGGGCCTTCACCTCAACGACGCGGGCAATCGCGAAATGGGCGAGACCGTCGTGCGGGCGTTGCTGGGGGATGCGGTGGTCGCGCGCGTGCCCACCTGGCGCGTGGACGATGTGGCCAAGGCCGCCGCGCAGAAGTCGCGCGCCGTCGCCGACATCGTGCGGCCGAAGAACGGCGTGGTGTATTACGGCGTGCGCAAGCGGCCCGAGGAATACGCCGCCGAGATGCCGCGCTATCACCAACTCATCGAGCAGGCCGACCAGATTCTGCACGACTTGGTGAGCAAGCCGACCGCGCACTTCACCGACTTCCCCGCGCCGTCGCTTCCGCCCATGCCGGAGGGCAAGAGCAAGACTGACCGGTTCGGTGGCGGGGTGGTCAAAGCGCCGGCGGAGCAACAGCAGGAGTTCAAGGTCGCCGACGGTTACTCGCTCAACCTCTTCGCATCCGAGGTGGAGTTCCCCGAACTCAAAGCCCCGGTGCAAATCGCCTTCGATGCGCGCGGGCGCTTGTGGGTGGTGACGATGCCGTCCTTTCCGCACACCGTTCCCGGCGCGGCACCGCGTGACAAAATCCTGATTCTCGAAGACACGAATCGCGACGGGAAGGCGGACAAGAGCACGGTCTTCGCGGATGGAATCGATGCGTTGGACGGCGTCGCCTTCCACGAGCGCGGCGTGATTGTCTCCGCCCAGCCACGTCTGCTCCTGCTGCAAGACCGCAACGGCGACGGCCGCGCTGATACGCAGACGGAACTGCTGCGTGGCGTGGATGTGACCGACTCGCATCACGGCGGGATGGTGGCGACGGACCCGCTGGGCCACGTGATTTTCTGCGACGGCGTGTTTCATCGGTCGCAGTTCGAGACGCCGTTCGGCGTGGTGCGCGGCGTAGATTCCGCCACGTATCGGTTGGACCCCCGCAGCGGTCGCATCGCGGTCGAGTGGCAGAGCATGACGCCGAATCCGTGGAAGGTGGCCTTCGGTCGCTACGGGAACATTTTCCAACGCTACGGCGGCGGTCACGTGCTGGAAGGGTTGCCGCTCACGTGGACGCCGCTGGGGGCCTATCATCCCTACGGCCACGGCACCGTGGTGAACTACGGGAAAGGCTCCGCGCTCAGCGTCATTTCTAGCCCGAACTTTCCGGCGGAGTATCAGCAGGGCGTCGTGTCCGCCACGTTGCTGGGCAACTACTTCGTCTCCATTTCCAAGTGCAGCGCCGAGGGCGGGCCGCTCGTCGGCTCGGACCGCCTCGATGTGGTCAGCTCCACCAACGCCGCGTTCCGGCCGGTGGACTGCGAGTTCGGCTTCGATGGCGCGCTTTACATCTCCGACTTCTCCAGCCGCATCATCGGCCACGCGCAGCATCCCATGCGCGACCCGCAGTGGAACCACGAGAAGGGGCGCATCTGGCGCGTGGTCCACAACGGGAAACCCGTCGCCAAGGACTGGCCGGACATCGAGGGCGCGACCGTATCGCAACTGCTCGCGCTGCTCACCCATCCGCAAGACATCGTGCGTCATCACGCGCGCATCCGGTTGCGCGGACTGGGCGGCGAAGTCATTCCCGCGCTCGACGCGTGGGTGGAGGCGAAGGAGCGGAGCCAGCCCGCGTTTGACCAGATGGCGCTCGAAGCCTTGTGGGTGCTGAACGCGCACGGACAGGTGCGGCCGGCGTTGCTTGCCGGGTTGTTGAAATCCACCAATCCGCAGTATCGCGCCGCCGCCGTGCAGCTCATTCGCTTTCAAGCCGAGCGGTTGCCCGAGGCGCTCAACTGGCTTACCGCCGCCGCGCAGGACCCGCATCCGCGCGTGCGCATGGCCGTCGTTAATGTGGTGGCGCATCTGCGCCCGCAGCAGCCGCAGTTCGAAGCGGCGCTTGCCAAGGTCAATGCCACCGAAGCGCCCGTGCAGCAGATGCTCGCGGATTTGAAGCTCGGAACCAAAGCCATCCGGGGCCGCAGCGTTCCCGTGCTGGAAGTGGCTCCCGAAACCAAAGTCAACCAGTGGCTCCTCCTCGGCGAAACCAGCGTCACTGACCCGCCGCCTGCCAATGCGAAGAAGGGGAAAGCCGTGTCTAGCCAGACGAAGAACTACCGCACCTTTGTCGAAGCCGAGGCCGCCCAAACTGCGTTGCTCAGCGTGAAGCACGGCTTCCTCGACATCTCCGCCAACGGCGTGCAACTCCTCAGCGCCGACAGTCAGTGGAGCTCCGAGCAACAAGTGCAGGTCGAGTTGCAGCGCGGATTGAACAGCATCGAAATCAACCTCCGCCGGACCCGGCCCGCGATGCCGCCCGTGTTCCT
Source organism: Verrucomicrobiales bacterium (assembly GCA_005791875.1). Classification (GTDB taxonomy): domain Bacteria; phylum Verrucomicrobiota; class Verrucomicrobiia; order Limisphaerales; family SXTU01; genus SXTU01. The sequence goes on along the minus strand of SXTU01000085.1, from coordinate 702 downwards.
CTACGACTTGCTCGGCCAGCCACTCGCGCGCGCCCGCGTCGCCACCAACGACGCTGGTTTGAAAACCTTCGCCGCCGCCTGGGACAAAGCCCACGCGGCTGACGCCAACGCGCTCCGCGTGCAAGCGGTGCCGAACCTCATGCAGTTCGCGCCGCGCCAGCTCCACGCCAAGCCCGGCGCACCGGTGCGGATTATTTTTGAGAACCCCGACTTGATGCAGCACAACTTCGTGCTCGTCGCCGCCGGAGCGGATGAAGAAATCGGACTCCTCGCCGACCAGATGGCCACCCGTCCCGACGCGCTGGCGAAGCAATACCTGCCTGACTCGAAGAAGATTCTCCAAGCCACCGCGCTGGTGAATCCCAACGGCCGCGCCGAACTGAACTTCACCGCGCCCGCCCAACCCGGACGCTACCCCTATCTCTGCACCTTCCCCGGCCACTGGCGGGTGATGCGCGGCGTGCTCATCGTGGCGGACAATCTCGCTGACTTCCTCGCGAAGAACCCGGAGCCGGTCGCCAAGGTCACCGAGTGGAAACTCGCTGACTTCACCGACGACCTGAAGCGCGTCGGCACGCACCGCAACTTCGCGCGCGGCCAGCAGCAGTTCACCGCGCTCGCGTGCGCCCAGTGCCACCAACTCGGCAAGGAAGGCGTCGCCTTCGGCCCCAGCCTCAGCGACGTGGTGAAGAAATACAAAGG
>SXTU01000010.1 GCA_005791875.1 Verrucomicrobiales bacterium | reverse complement strand
GCGGACTTGCCCCGGCTTCTGGCAGCGGCGCAAGGTGCCGCAGTCGTCGTCGGCTCGCGCTGGCATCGGGCGGACAGCTTGCCCGGCTGGTCGTTGCCCCGGCGCGCGCTGACCGGCCTGGGCCACATCATGACAAAGCATGTCCTGCGCGTGCCACAGGATGCCTCGGGAGCGCTGCGGCTGTATGACCTGCGGCAGATTCCCCAGGCGCTCTTCACGCTGGTCCAGTCCCGCAGCTACGGCTTTTTCTTCGAGTGCATGTTCATCTTTGTGCACAACGGCTTCCTGATCCGCGAAGTGCCAATCGTCCTGCCTGCCCGCACCTACGGCCACTCCAAGATGACCTTCGGCGAGGCGGCGCGAAGCGGACGCTTCCTCCTTCAACTGGCGTGGGCGCGGTGCCGCCACCCGGAGCGCTTCCGCCTGCCCGCTGGTGTGCATCGCATGGACCCGGCATTGCACGACCCGCAGCACTGGGACTCTTACTGGTCAGGCAAGACCGACGCGAGCGGGTGGCTTTATGACGTTGTGGCGGGCATCTACCGGCGCGGTGTCATCATGCCCTACCTCGGGCGGTTTGTGCGGCGGCACTTTCCGGAGGGCGCGCCGCTGCTTCATGCAGGCTGCGGCAGTGGCCAGGTGGATGTTCCCTTGCACGGACGCGTCCGCATCACGGCGGTGGACATTTCGCCCGCCGCGCTGCGGCTTTACGCCAGGCACAACCCCATCGCCGCACGCATCGAGCAGGCCGACATCTTCCGGCTGCCATTTGCGGACGCGACTTTCGACGGCGTTTACAACCTCGGCGTGATGGAGCACTTCACTCGTGACGAGGTCGCGCGCATCCTCACTGAATTCCGCCGAGTGCTGCGGCCCGGTGGCAGGCTGGTGCTGCTCTGGCCCACGACGAGCGCGCCCAGTGTGTGGGTGTTGCGTGCTGTGCATTGGTTCCTCGCCCAAGTGGTGCACCGTTCAGCACCGCTGCATCCGCCGGAGATTTCATTGCTGCGCGGCCGGGCCGACGCCGAGGAGCACCTGCGCAGGGGCGGATTCAAGCTGGCCCATTATCACTACGGCCCGGGAGACCTCTTCATTCAGGCAGTGATTGTCGGCGTTCCCACAGAGCAAGCCCGCTGCTGAACAAGGGCCCATCTTCCCAGCCCTGGGAACATGGTGGGAACGCTCCGTGGCCGGCCTCGTCGTTCTGAGCCACGAGGCCGATCGCAGCGTGGCCAAAGCCTCATGCACGGGCTGCCTACCGTCCTATTGCGTGCGCCAGGTTGCACTCCGGCTCGCGGAACTTGGGATTTGGAACTTGCCCGCCGGTCATGTAGTTTCCCCGTCCTGAAATTGAACCAGCATCATGAGTGACGATCCGACGAACACAGAAACCGACGCCGCGCAGGGGGCAGCCGAGCCACTTGCCCCTCCTTCTCCCGCCGAGCTGGACGAACTCCGCGCCAAGGCCGCCAAGGCCGACGAGCATTGGGACCGTCTCCTCCGCCAGGGCGCTGACTTCGAGAACTTCAAGAAGCGCGCCGCCCGCGACCGCCAGGAGGACATCCGCTACGCCAACAAGGGCCTCCTCGACAAGCTCATCCCCGTCCTCGACAACTTCGACATGGCCATGGCCGCCGCGAACAACGCGCAGGCCGGCTCTGCCGACGCCCTCAAGACCGGCGTCAGCATGATCCACAGCCAGTTTAAGTCCGCCCTCCTCGAAGCCGGCCTCGAAGAGCTCGACGCCACCGGCAAGCCCTTCGATCCGAACTGGCAGGAGGCCGTCTCGCATCAGGAGTCCGCCGACGTGCCCGAGGGCCAGGTGCTCCAGCAGCTCCGCATGGGCTACAAGCTCCGCGACCGCCTGCTGCGCCCCGCCACCGTGATCGTGGCCAAAAAACCCGCAACCGAATCCGCAGCCACGACATGAGCGCGAAACGCGATTACTACGAGGTGCTCGAAGTCGAGCGTGGCGCTTCCGCCGAGGACATCAAGAAGGCCTACCGCAAGCTCGCGGTGAAGTATCACCCGGACAAAAACCCCGGCGACAAGGCCGCCGAGGAGAAGTTCAAGGAACTCGGCGAGGCCTACGAGGCGTTGAGCGACCCGCAGAAGCGCGGCGCCTACGACCAGTTCGGCCACGCCGCCTTCGACCCCCGCATGAGGGCGGGCGCGGGTGGACAGCGCGGGAGCGCCGGCGGCTTCCATGATCCGTTCGACATTTTCAAGGAAGTCTTCGCGGGCGGTGGTGGTGGCGGCAGCATCTTCGACGAACTCTTCGGCGAGCAGCAGCAGCGCAACCCGACTGGCCCACGTCGCGGCTCCGACCTGCGCTACGACCTCGAGCTAGACTTCGAGGAAGCCGTCCTCGGCTGCGAAAAGGAAATCAACATCTCCAAGCTCGACCAGTGCGAGACCTGCCACGGCGCGGGCGGCGAGAAGGGCTCCTCCATCAAGCCCTGCGGCACCTGCGGCGGACGCGGCCAGATCATCCGTTCCAAAGGCATCTTCAGCGTCGCGCAAACCTGCCCGGACTGCGACGGCGCGGGGCAGAAGATCGACAAGCCCTGCCGCAACTGCCGCGGCAGCGGACGCCGCGAGCGCGCCTCGAAGATCAAACTCAAGATTCCTCCCGGCGTGGACAACGGCGCGCGGCTGCGCTCCGCAGGCAACGGCGAGAGCGGCACCCGCGGCGGCCCCGCCGGCGACCTCTACGTCGTCCTGCACGTCCGCGAGCACGGCCTCTTCAGCCGCGACGGTGACGACCTCATCTGCGAGGTGCCCATCAGCTTCACGCAGGCCGCGCTCGGCGCGGATGTCGAGGTGCCCACGATGGCGGGCCGGAGCACCGTGCGGATGCCCTCTGGCACGCAGCACGGCACCGTCTTCCGCATCCGGGGCAAGGGTGTGCAAAACATCCAGGGCCACGGCATCGGCGACCTCCTCGTGCGCGTGCAGCTCGAAGTTCCAACCAAGCTCAACGCCGAGCAGCGCGCCAAGCTCGTCGAGTTCTCCGAGCTCTGCAAAGACGACAACGTCCACGACGACGCCACCGGCTTCTTCACCAAGGCCAAGGGGTTCTTTAAGAAGGGGGACTAGCCCCCTTCACCGCTTCCACGTCCCGCCCGGCACCGCGACTGGCGCGGAGGTTCTGCTCTCGCCGGCGGAATTCCTCCACGCCCTCCGCGCGCGCAGCCCAACAAAGATTTTGTCTCGCCGTCGGGCTTTCGCCATACTGGACGCGTCGCATGGATTTTGTAGGCATCGTCCTGTTCGTGATCGCGCTTTATGTGCGGCCGCAGGAGTTCTTCTCGATATTCGAGGCGTTGCGCCCTGCTCTGGCCTCCATGGCGATGACGGGCGTGGGGCTGTTCATCCGGCCGGGCGGAGTGGCGCTCAAGCAGCTCATCCGCACGCCGATGGACTGGATGATGGCGGCCTACTTCATCTTCATCCTGTTCTGGACGCCGGGAACATTCGGCGACTTGTGGGGCGAGCTTTACCCCTACATCGGTTTCTACTTTCTGGTGACGCTCACGCTCACCAGTATGCGCCGCATCTACCAGTATCTGGCGTGGGTGTGCGGGGCCGTGATGTTTATCGCCATCATGGCGTTGTTGAGTTTGGTTGGTTTTGATCCGGTGGATTCAGCATCCTCGACCGCCGCCTCGAGCGGTCGGCTAACGCTGAACACATCGCTGTTCCGCAACCCGAACGGTCTGGGGCACTCGGTCATGGTGGCGGTGCCCCTGCTTTACTTCTTCATGTTCTGGAAGCGGCCCATCTTCGTGAAGGAGGTCGGCGCACCACTGATGTTCCTGCCGCTTCTCTGCACCTACTTCACGGAGTCCAAGGGCGCGTTCATCGCCGGCGCGGGAGCCATTGTGGCCACGGTGGCGTTTGGCCGGCCCAGGTGGGTTCAAACCATCCTGCTGCCGATCCTAGCCGTGCTCGCGATCAGCGCCGTGCCGCTGCTGCCGCGCTTCGGCGATGTTAAGTTCGGCGGCGGCCAAGCGCGCCAGGATGAAGCTGTGCTTGGCCGCATTGAGGCGTTCGAGTTCGGCAAGGAGGCGATGGAGCGGGAACCATACGGGCTGGGTTACAAGCAGTTCTTCCCTAACTTCCTGCGTAAGGTCGGCGAGCTTCGCGCTCACGCCTCGCACTCCTCATACGTTCAGGTCGGCGCGGAATTCGGCTGGTGGGGGCTGCTGATCTTCTCCGGTATCCTCTACACGTCCTTTCAGTCGCTGATGCGCGCCCGAACGGCGGACGACAACGAGGAACGCATCCGACGCATGCTCTTCTGCGCGATCCTCAGCTTCGCCGTGTCCTCGTGGATGATTGACTTCGCCTTCCGCGCAATCTTCTTCGTCACAGTCGCGATGATCAGCGGGTTCCATCGAATCTTGATGGACCGAACCTCAAGCTATGCGCCAACGGCGGAGGAACAGCAGCAATGGGGCGGCGTGGTGGGAATTGCGGAAAGCAAGCTGGCTGAAACTTTCGTCGCGCCCGCGCCGCTGCATGAGAGCACAGCCCAAGACTACCTGCTCCAGCGCAAAGTTGTCCGAGGCGTGCCCACACGGCCCCGACAATTCCTCGCTGCACAAACCGGCGTCGCGATGCAAACGGCGGCCCCGTCCATGGATCGGGGTTACGTGCCGGCCGTGCGGGATGACGGCACACTTCCCGCCGAGCTCACCGGCGGCCTCGGGGCATATATGCCTTGGCCCAAGTTCCGCTGGTATGACGCCGTCGGCATCTACCTCACGCTTCAACTGGTGCTCTACATTCGTGACTACGCCATCAGCTTGTGAACCGCGCCCCGCATGAGCAGCGCTGACGGGTGCCAACTCCTGTTCTGGTTCAGCCTCGCCGCTCTGGCTTACACCTTCCTCGGCTATCCGCTGCTGATTGGTCTGCTGGCGAAGGTTGCGGCCAATCCGGCTTCCAAGTCGCCTCCTGCCATTCCGCCTGCCGTCTCCGTCGTGCTCGTCGCGTTCAATGAGGCAGAGCGCATCCTCCCGCGTGTCGAGAACCTGCTCGCGGCGAATTACCCCTCAGACAAGCTCGAAGTCCTCGTTGTCACCGACGGCTCCACCGACAGCACGGTCGCGAAGCTTCGTGCGCTCGCCGACCCGCGTGTGCGCGTGCTCGCTCGTGAGCAGCGCTCCGGCAAGTCCGCGTGCCTCAACGCCGCCATTCCGCAGGCGCGGAGCGAGATCGTCGTCCTCTGCGACGCCCGGCAGCGATTCGCCCCGCACACGATTCCCGAGTTGGTGGCGAACTTCTCCGACCCTGCGCTCGGCGCGGTGAGCGGCTCGCTGGAGATTGACCCGGCGGCGACCGGCGTAGGCGGTGGGGTGGACTTGTATTGGAAGCTGGAGAAGTTCATCCGCGCCAGCGAGGGCCGCTTCAGCTCCACCATCGGCGCGACCGGTGCGGTCTATGCCATCCGCCGCGAACTCTTCCAGCCCATCCCGAGCGACACGATTCTCGACGACGTCGTCATCCCGATGCAGATCGCCGTGAACCACGGCAAGCGCGTGAGCTTCGACCCGACCGCGCCCGCCTACGACCCGCAGACCACGGACCCAGCGAAGGAGAAGCGCCGGAAGATGCGCACGCTGGCCGGCAACTTCCAGATGCTCGCGCAGCACCCCCGCTGGCTGCTGCCGTGGCGCACGGGGCTGTGGTGGCAATTGCTTTCGCACAAGTATTCCCGCATCGTCGCGCCCGTGTTCATGGTGACGATGTTCGCAAGCAACGCAGTGCTGGCCGGCGAGCCGTTCTACCGGCCGGTCTTCTTCGCGCACCTCCTTTTCTACGCGCTGGCGCTGCTCGGCCTCGCGCTGCCGGGGCTCCGGTGGAAGCCGTTTTCTGTCCCCGCCGGCTTCGTGTTTCTCAACCTGATGACCGTCGGCGGCTGCGTGAACTGGCTGCGCGGCGCGTATCGGCAGGGGAAGTGGTGACCAATGACGAATTCCCAATTCCCAATTCCCAATCAACGCCCAATGTCCAATGCCCGGCGTCGGGCATTCGGGCGCGCGACGACTTGGTCATTCGGACTTGGTCATTCATTGGTCATTGGACATTGCTCATTGGGAATTCCGCTTCGCTTCCATGCTCCGCTTTGAATTCCCCCTCCGCCGTCTTCCCTTCGGCAAGGCCACCCACACGTGGTTTGCCGAGCGGCCCGATCCCGCCGACGCCCGCGGCCTCGCGATCTACTATCAGGCCAAGTCCATCACGCCGGCGCGTGGCTTCATCCGCGAGGTCAAGCACACCAAGTTCATCAGCCTCGCCGGCACGGAGGACGAAATCTTCGACCAGATCGGCAAGAACACGAAGCCCAAGATCAAGCGCGCCATCTCCGAGGGTGGCCTGCGCTTCACGATCATCGAGAGTCGCGACGAGGTGCTTGACCTCTACAACGAGTTCGCGCGCGGCAAGGGCCGTCCGCCGCTGGACGAGCGCAGCTTCCGCGCCTACTGGCCCAAGATGCTCGCCACCAAGATCAGCTCCGACAACGACGCGCTTGTCATGCACGCCTTCCTCTCGGACGAAGGGCTGAAGCGCGCGAACCACCTCTACTCCGCGTCGCTCTTCCGCAGCACGGACGACAGCGACCGCCGGAATCTCATCGGTCGTGCGAACCGCGCGCTGCATTACCTGAACATGCTGAACTTCAAGGACAGGGGCATCACGACATACGACCTTGGCGGCTACGCGTTCGGCACGCAGGACCCTGAGCTGCAGGAGGTCAACGAGTTCAAGGACAGCTTCGGCGGCCAGCTCGTCGAGGAGAGCAACTACATTTCACTCCCGCTGCACTGGTCGCGAAAACTCAACCGGCTGCTCCGCGGCAAGCGCGGCGAATGACTGGTAAATTGGACATTGGTCATTAAACGCTTCGCCACCATCCGCCCCCCATCATGCTGACCATCCCCCTTGCCCTCCAGCACACCAAGGCCGTCTCCGCCGCGCACGTCTGGTTCGCCGCGAAGCCCAAGCCCGGGGATGCGCTCAAGCTCACCTACTACTACCACTGCAAGTTCACCGGCCCGGTGAACGGTTTCGAGCGCCACGCCAAGTTCACCAAGCTCGTGAACGTGGACCGCACCGACGAGGCGATCCAAAAGGACTTCCGCAAGAACACTCAATACGAGGTTCGCCGTGCGCAGAAGGAGGGCCTGGCCTTCAGCCTCGTGGACAACCCCGATGTGTTCCTCCAGTTCTACAACGGCTTCGCGGCCACCAAGGACATGGAGGCGATGGATGCGAAAATCCTCCGCGCCTACTGGCTGCACCTCGCCGTCACGCAGATGACCAACGCAGCCGAGGTGCTCGTCATGCACTGCTACGTGATGGACAAGTCCGTCGGCCGCGCGACGCTCTGGCACTCGGCCTCGCAGTTCCGCGGCTCGGACGGCGAGGACGCGCAGCAGCGGCGCAACTTGATCGGCCGCGCCAACCGCCTACTCCACTTCCGCGACATGACCTGGCTGCGCGAGCAGGGCTTCAAGACCTACGACTTCGGCGGCTACGCGGCGAACACCACCGACCCCGCGCTCCAGCACATCAACGCGTTCAAGGACAGCTTCGGCGGCGAGCTGGTCGAGGAAAGCAACTACGCCTCCGCCGCCATCAGGCTGCTGCGCCGGGTGAAGTCAGCGTTCAAGCGCGGGAAGAAGTGAGGCGAACAGCAGCTCGCATGAACACGAACAAACCCAAGCAGGCGAGGCTTCGCGTGTGGCGTGTGGCGTGTGGCGTGACTATCGCCGGATGCGTCCTGCCTGAATCACGCAGCACGCAGCACGCAGCACGCGCCCGGATCGAGCCCTCCGCCACCAGCTAGCCCTTCGCATGTCCCTCCGCACCGCCATCGCCCCGCTCGCGCACGCCATCGGCCACGCCGCCGGCTTCTCGCTCACGCGCGCGAAGGAATTCCCAGTCGCCCGCATCATTACGTTTCACGCCGTCGGCGTGCCGAGCTGCTCGACGAATGCCTTCACCGCCCAGCTCGAATATCTGACGCAAAACTTCCGCGTCGTCCCGCTCGCCGAGCTGGTGGCAGCCCTGCGCGAAGGTCGCAAGGACATCGCCCACTGGGTCGCGCTCACCTTCGATGACGGCACGCGCAACAACGGCCTCATCGCCGCGCCCATCCTGAAACGTCTCAGCCTGCCAGCGACATTCTTCATCTGTCCCGGCCTGGTGGGACGCGGCGTCTGGCTCTGGAATCACGAGGCCCGCGAGCGGCTGCGCTCGCTGCCGCCGACCGAGTTCGCCGCGCTGACCGACAGCTTCGGCCGCACGGGCGACCACCTCGAAGCCGTCATCAAGTGGATGAAGACGCTTCCCCTCCACTCGCGCGCACACATCGAACGAGTCATCCGTGATGCCACGGCAAACTTCCGCCCGAGCGACGCCCAGCGCACCGAGTTCGACCTGATGAACTGGGACGAGCTGAAGGCGCTCGACCCCGCGCTCATCACGCTCGGCGCGCACAGCACGAACCATCCGATCCTCGCCAACTGCTCGCCGGAGGAGCTTGTGCGTGAGGTCCGCGACTGCCGCACGTTGCTCGAAGGGGAACTGGGCCGCCCCGTGGAATTCTTCTGCTACCCGAACGGCGACTTCAACCCGCAGGTCTCGCAACTTGCTCACGTCACCTACACCGCCGCCGTCACGACGCAGCCGGGCTTCGTGAAACCGGATGCCGACCCGCACCAACTCCCGCGTCTCAACTGCTGCGCCACGCTCCCGCACTTCGCGTGGCGGCTGCACCGGCCAACCGCCTGAAGAATGATGAACGATGAATGCCGAATGATGAACCGGACCGGGCGACACGCCGGCCGTTCATCCTTCATCCTTCATCCTTTCCCTCCCATGTCTGAGCAGCTCCGCACGCTTCCGCTCTGGCTGCCGGGTTACCTCCGGCAGAAGCCAGCGCCGTTGCCCGACGGTGTGAAGGACGTGCTGCTCTGCGTCTGCGACCACTTCGAGCCGCTGCATCGCGCGGACAAGGACGGGGCGCTCCGCCGCATGGCGCGGTGGAAGACCGAGTTTCCGAAAAACATCGCGCCGTTCCGCGACGCCGATGGGATCCAGCCGCGCCACACTTGCTTCTACCCGATCGAGCAATACGACCCCGACCTGCTCAACGAAGTCGCCGAGCTGGGCCGCGCGTCCGGCGCGGAGGTGGAAGTGCATCTCCACCACGACGGCGACACGGAGGAGAGCTTGCGCGCGAAGCTTGTGAAAGGCATCGCCGACTTCAAACGGCACGGCTTCCTGCCACGCGACGCAGCGGGCCGCACGCGCTGGGGCTTTGTGCATGGCGACTGGGCGTTGGATAATTCGCATCCCGACGGCGCGCAGTGCGGCGTGAGCAACGAGCTGTCAATTCTCCGCGACCTCGGCTGCTACGCGGACTTCACGCTCCCGTCATGCCCCGACGTGACGCAGACGCGCACCATCAACCGCCTCTACTACGCGCAGGACACGCCGGGGCCGAAGTCGCACGACACCGGCGTGCAAGTCCGCGTGCTCCGTGCCGGCGGTTTGCAACCGCCGTCGGTGACTGCGAACGCGCCAGACGGCGGTTCCAAACCGCCGGCACCAGTCTTCGGCGACCTGCTCGTCGTGCAAGGCCCGCTCGCATTGAACTGGGAACGCCGCAAACTCGGCTTCCTCCCACGCTTGGAGAACTCCGACCTCACCGCCGCCAATCCGCCGCGTCCCGACCGGATGCGATTGTGGCTCAAGCAGCACATCCACGTGCTGGGCCGGCCCGAGTGGATTTTCATCAAGCTCCACACGCACGGTGGCCCGCCGCCGAACTCCGGCGTCTTCCTCGGCGAGCCTTACCGCGCGTTTCACCGGCACCTCGCCGAGACCTACACGGAGGCGAACGGCTGGCGGCTGCACTACGTCACTGCGCGTGAGCTGGTGAACATCCTCCACGCCGCCGAGGAGGGTCACGCGGGCGACGCAGGGCAGTTTCGCGACTACCGCTACAAGCTGCCGGCGCAATAGCCTATCGAATCTCCGGGTGTTGCTCGGCGTCGGGAACTGCATTCAGCGGTCACCGATATGAAGACTCCCAGCCCCGTCCAGACTTTGGCACTCGCCCGGCGTTGCGCGTTCACGCTCATTGAATTGCTCGTGGTCATCGCCATCATCGCCATTCTGGCGGGGATGCTCCTGCCCGCGCTCTCCAAGGCGAAGAACAAGGCCAAGGGAACGCAGTCCCTCAACAACCAGCGGCAGATCGGCATCGCCGCGCGTCTCTACTGCGATGAGCAGGAGGGCCGCTTCCCGTGGACATTCTCGCTCGTGGGTGCGCAGTTGAACCGCACGTCGTGGTTCAACTATCTCCTGCCCTACACGCAGAACCGCCAGATATTCCTCTGCCCCAGTCGGCCCAAGAAGATCGCCACTCTCATCAACGTGAACGGCATGCTGATCGTCTCCGAAGGTGAGACTCAGTATCCCATGGACGGCACCATCGTGAACTACGGGGCCAACTACAACCTCGGCGGCTCGGACTGGCAGGGAAACGCCGGATGGCAGATCGCCCCCAAGCGGGTGGACGCTGTCGCCAAGCCCTCCAGCACGGTTTATCTCTCCGACGCTGGCGCGCTCGCGGTGAACAACGTGAATCCCGCCATCTGCATCACCCCGACCTCCACGCCCAAGCCCGGCTGCTGGATCATCTCCGACCCCGGCTCCACGGTGGCCGGCTCGGCAGGCGCGATAAACCCGGGCGATCCAAACTGGGGCGGCCAGCACCTCCGTCACGAGAACCGCAGCATGGTGCTCTTTGTGGACGGCCACGTGGAGCAGCGCGTCAACGACTGGTATTACAGCGGTTCGCCGTGGCTCAATCCAGCGTTGGGCGGGCCGTGAGGAGGAGCCGTGCCGGTGGCTTCCAGCCGCCGTGTTGCGGGTGGATGACCCGGATGCGTCGCCCGTTGTTTTGAGGCCAAGGGATGGCTCACTTCCAATGCGTGTAGAGCGTCCGCACGTCGCGGGCGTTGGCGCGGTAGATCAGCGCCACCATCGTCCGCTTCTGACCGTTGATGTCCACCTCGACGGCGACTTCAAACGTCGCGCTCCGTATGGAGAAGCGTTGCCCGAGAACCTGCACGGCCTGCTGGCTGAAGCCGGGCACCGACGCGAGTTCTCTTGGCGCGCGGAAGGGCATGTCGTCCTCCGTGCCGTCTTGGCCGTCCAAGCCGGCGCGGCGGGCGATGATGGCCTGGGCAATGGTGGCGTCCACGCCGGGGATCATCTGGAGCACCAGCATCGAGGCGGTGTTCAGATTCACGGCGCGGATGGAGGTGGTGGTGAACATGTCGCGCAGCGCGTTGGTGTAGATGGGGCCGGTGTATTTGTTCACCGCCAGCGCGCGCCCGGTCACGCTGCGCGGCACGTCTATCTGGCTCATGTCCGTGCCGCGAAACATGTCGGGCGACACTCCGCGAATGAGCATCAGCTCGGTGAGGTCGTCGAGCGGACCGTTCTTCGCCTGATACGGCGGGGACTGGCTGAGATAGAAATCACTCTCCGCACCGCTGAGGCGCGGCTGGTCGTCGGGATCAATCCAGTCGAGGACGGAGTCGGCAATCTGGCTGGCCTCGCCCACGTCCACGCCGCAGAGCTTGAGCGCCTGCGCGAGGATCATCGGGTCGGCGGAGTTGATGTTAAACTTCCGCTCGCAGTCCGTGAGCTTGACGTTGAACACGCCCGGGCCAAGCCGCACGTCAGTGAGCGAGACGCTGTTCAACGCCTCGTTCGTGCCCATCGGACCGCCGGCCCACTTCTGGTTCAGCGCGTCGTAAGGCTCGTTGGGAATCTTCATCTGCTCGGCCACGACGTAGCGCGCCAGTTCGACACCGGAGCGGCCGAGCCACTCGAAGTCGTAGTCGTGCGACGCGTTGCGCGCGAGCGTGGTCTCGACCTTCACGGAGTAGGCGAAGCCGCCCGCCAGCACCGCCAGCACGACGATGACGAGCATCACGATGATCAGCGCGATGCCGGATTGCGCCGGAGCGCGGCCTTCAGGCCGCAGAGACGTGCCTTGGTCAGAGGGGGCTTTCTGCGGCCTGAAGGCCGCGCTCCAGTCGCGATTGTTTGCAGGGCGGAGGTTCATGGCCGACTGCTCATCGCTTGATGACGGCGCCCGGAGGAAGCGTAATCGTGCCACCAGGTTCCCCCGGTATGACGACTGTGCCCGGTGCTGGTCGGGTGCCCGGCCCCATACCCGGCGGCCCTCCGGCCATCTGCAAGTCTCGCATCACACCCTGTCCGCCCGGCGAAATCACGCTGCTCACCAGCATCGCGGGCTGGGCATTGGCCTTGTTGCCAGCGCCGAAACCCAGCGTCACGCGCACCATCTTGGGCACTTGATTCGTCTGGAGCCACTCGACATCCCAGTCGTTGAGGTTCGTGCTCCAGAACTCCACGCCGAAGATGCCGAGGTCCCGCGTGAGCGTGAGCGTGTAGGATTCCTCGATCGGCGAGTTGGTCGGAGTGAGGAGCGAGGTCTGCCGCAGCACGAGCGAGGGCGGGCCGTTGTTCGTCCCGGGCTGCACGGCGAAGGTCACGCGGCGCAGCGGCTGGTTCGGGAACATCCCGCTGCCGGGGAAATCGTCCGGCAGGTGCGCGACGAAACTCAGCAGCGCGAACTTCTCGTCCGTCGTGTCCGCGAGGAAGGAGTAATAGCGCGGGTTGCCCGCGTAGAGCACGGCGGAGGCGAGCGACTGCTCCAGCGTCTGTCGCGCGATGCGCATGCGCTGGACCTCGTCGGCGGCGGTGTTGCCGACCTTTGCGGCGCGCAACACAGCGGTCCAGCTCGCGTAGATCGCCGTGACCACCGTGCCAAGGATCGCGATGGCGATGAGCACTTCGATCAGGGTGAAGGCAGCAGAGGGTGACAGGTGATGGGTGACAAGTGACAAGGGGCGCGTCGTGGCCCGACGCGCGCTCCTTGTCACTTGCCACTTGTCACTTGTCACGTTCATGAAGGCTATTTCAAGGTGATGCCCGTCTTGGACTCCGGCCGGTAGAGGAAGATGGAGAGCCGGCTCTCGACCGGATACCGGCCACCGCCCGAGCCGTCCTGCACGACGAAGTCCACCTGAAACAATCCGTTCGTGCCCACCATCGTGAGGTTGCGGCTCCACGAGACGCCGGGGTAGAGGCTGCCGAAGTTTCCGGAGTCGCTGCCCTCCTCGAGCTTGTTCGTCAGCGACAGCTCGGACGCCAGGCTGCCGATGTCCACGGCTGGTTTCTGGAGCCGCTGCACGTTCTTCAAGTTCGAGGAGACCAGCTCCAGGATCGAGAACACGCACATGAAGAAGATTGCCACGGCGATCATGACCTCGAGGAGGGTGAAGGCGGCGGAAGGTGACGAGTGACGGGTGACGGGTGACAAGTGGCGCGGCGTATTCGGATGCACGCCGCCTGTCACCTGCCACTCGTCACTTGTCACCTTCACCCTCATCTCATCACCTCGTAGTCGGCCTTGCCCGTGATGGGGTCGAGGGTGATTTTCCGAAGTTCTCCGTGCAGCGAACGCAGCACGACGGTGAACTCGTCGCACGTCCCGTTCGCGTGGAAGCGCACGGCGACAGCCTCGGCGTCCTTGAGCAACTGGAAGTTCACCGCGAGTTCCTCGATGCCGACCTCGCTGGGCAGCTTCACGGAAAACATGGCGTGGCCCTCGCCGGCTTTCGCCTCCGGCCGCGCGCCGCCACCGCCGGAACCCTCGGCCTGCCCGGTGGGCGCGACATCGAAGGTGTAGTCCTGCGGCCGGATGCGCAGCTCCACGATGGCTCCACGCAAGATGGCTTGCGCGCGCGCCGTGGAGCAGGCCTCCAGCACGCCCTGGAGGGCGTTGCGCATCGGCGTCTTGTTCTGCGCAGAGACAAAGGCGGGGATCGCGACCGTCATGAAGATCGCGATGAGGCCGACGACGATCATGATCTCGATGAGGGTGAAGGCGCGGGAGGGTGACAAGGGGCGCGTCGCCTCTCTAGCCCTTCGGAGCGGACAGCGCTGTGGAGATGGCTGACGCGCTCCCGGCCAAGTCGCGCCACTCGTCACCTGCCACTTGTCACTTGCCACGTTCATCTTCCCATGCTGGTTCCGATGTTCGACGTGATCGAGAACATCGCCTGCAACACGCTCAACAGAAGGAAGCCCACGCCCAGCGCGATGCCCACGATCATCACCGGCTCGATGAGGTTCGTCATCACGCGCAGGCCGATGTTCAGCTCGCTCTCGTAAGTGTCGGCGAGGTTGCGCAGGGCGCCCGGCACATCGCCCGTGTCCTCGCCGATCTTGATGAGGTCGATCATCAGTTGCGGGAAGACTTTGCTGCGGGCCAGCGGCTGCGCGATGGTTTTGCCGTCCGTCACAGCCTCGCGCGTCTGGGCGATGGCTTCCTTCAGCACGGAGTTGGGGATGACCTGCTCGGTGATCTTGAGCGCGGTGAGCACGGAGACGCCATTCTGCATGAGGGTGGAGAGCGTGCGCGCGAACTGCCCGAAGAGATGCAGCCGCACGACCTTGCCGACGACCGGCGCATTGAGCTTCCAGCGGTCGAGTGTCTTGCGGCCCAGATCGCTCGCGCGGAAACGCAGGAACACAATGCTGCCCGCCACGAACACGATACCCATCGTGAGCAGGTAGATCGGGTCGCTGAAGAAGTTGCTGATGCCGATGAGCACCCGCGTGGATGCGGGCAAGTCCACCTTCATGTCCGCGAAGATGCTCAGGAACTTCGGCAGCATGTAGGTCATGAAGAAGAACACGATGACCAGGCCCGTCAGCATCACGAACGCCGGGTAGATCAGCGCCGCCGTGAACTTCTGCTGCACCTCCGCGAACCGCTCGAAGTGCTCCGCCAGTCGCCGCAGCACGTCCTGGAGCGCGCCGCTCTGCTCGCCCGCGCGCACCATGTTCACATACATGTCCGAGAAGACCACCGGCTGCTTCGCCATCGCGTCGGAGAGGCTGCGGCCCTCGGTCACGTCGGATTTGAGCTGCTTGCTGACGGAGGAGGGAATGCCCTTGGTCTCCAGGTGCGTCATGCTGTTGAGCGCGACAGTGAGGGGCATGCCGGACTTGAGAAGGTTGGCAAGTTGCTGCGTGAAGGTGGCCAGCTCCTGCAAGCGCGGCTTGCGCGGACGCAGCGCAGCCTCGCGCAACGTCGGCGGCAGGAACCGTCTGAGATCGAACGCCGCGCCGCCCGGCTTGGCCGCCGCGGTGCCGCCCTTGGCCGCGTCCAGGGCGACGGGGAAGAGGCCGAGCTTGTCTATCTGCGCCAGCGCCGCGCCGCGGTCGTTGACATCGAGGAGGCCGCTGACGATCTCGCCGGAACGCTTGCGGGCCTTGTAGGTGAACTGCGCCATGTGCTGGCGATACTTAACCAGCGGGACGGGAAAGTTGCGAGGACGGATGCGACGGCGGCGTGGAGCAAAGCCGGCGGCAAACCGACACTCCAGCTGGCCTTGCGTGGCGAAGCCAATCGGAATTGATGGCGGGAAATGTTGAGCAAGCTGGCCACGCGGCCCCACTGCCATGCAGTTGCCTCGCTCCAAGCCTGAACGTGGAAAACTGCATCACTTTTGCGTGCTCAACTGAACCGTTCCGGCTAAGGGCCGTCTCGAACTGCCGCTCCCTTCGGACGGGGGCTGGAAGTCACCGGCACGGGTCACTCCTTGTCCGCGCGCTGCGCTGGCATCTGCAGCGGATACAGGCCGGGACAGCAGCCGAACGTCTCGTGAAAAGCGGTGCTGAAATGGCCGACGCTGGAGTAGCCGACCTCGAGCGCGGCCTGCGTGACGTTGAACTTGCCGGAGCGCAGCAGCTCCGCCGCGCGCTCCAGCCGCACCTGCCGGAGGAACTGCGAAATCGTCATTCCCATCTGCTCCGAGAACGTGCGGCTCAGATAGAACGGGCTGCACCCTACGCGCTGGCCGAGTTGCTCCAGCGTCAGCGGCTCGGCGAGATTTGCCCGCACGATGGCCGCCGCCTTCTCCACGCGCTCCAGCGCGACGTGCGTCTGCCGCGTGCAGAAAAGCGCGTTCTCCGCCGTGTGGTCGAAGAAAAGTTCCGCCGCCACTTCATAGACCTTCGCCGTGAACCACATCGTCCGCGCCGCTCCACTCACTGGCGGTGAGCGCAGCGCCGCCACCAGCAACCGCAGCCGGGGTGTCAGCGGCTGGCTCGCGTCTACGGCTGACGCGGGCTTCTTCGCGTCGAGGATGCGCTGCACAAAGGGCCGCACCTGGCCGATGCCGCTCGGCAAGTTGCGCCGCAGGAAATCCACGCTGAACTCCGCCGTGAGGAACTGATGCCGTTCGCCCGCCTCGCGCCATGCGTTCACCGGCGCGTCACCGCAAAGGTAGAGCGCCGCCGATTCCGGCTTTACCTCCAGCTCGACTTTCCTCATCGCGAGCCGTCCGGTGCCGGACAAGTTCAGGCAGACCTCCAGCCCTTGTGGATGAAAACTTTTCCCCCACTCCACGCGCGTCGCCGCCTCGAAGTCATGCCACTCGAAGCTCCAGCCCATGCCCTCGAAGCTCCCGCAGAGCGGATGCCACGCGCCGGGCCACGCCTGCCAGAAGGGGCGTTCGCTGAAAGTCTCGGTGTCGCGGCTGCGCACGGGGCGACTCTAGCCGAGCGGTCAAGCCGGGGAAGGCCGCAGATTGACGGGAGGGCTGGTGCGGTGGCTGGCGATGGCCTGACGAGCGGGATTTCCAACAACACGCTTCCAAAGCCTGCGACCTTGCACCATCCTTCAGTTCCAGATGAGCGCAGCGAAGGACAAGGCCGGCGACGGGATGATCACCCGGGACCTGGTCGTCGCCAACAAGGTCGGCATTCACGCCCGGCCTGCTGCGATGTTCGTGAAAATCGCCAGCCGCTACAGTTGCGACATCTTCCTCGAGAAGGACGGCGAGAAGATCAACGGCAAGAGCATCATGGGCCTGCTCATGCTCGCCGCCGGCCCCGGCAGCACTCTGCGCCTGGAAGTCAACGGCAAGGACGCCGTGCAGGCCACGGCTGAACTCGAGGATTTGTTCCAGCGGAAGTTTGATGAGGAGTGAACGCGTGCTCCGTGTTACGTGTTGCGTGACTACGCCGGACGCGCTCGAAGCAACTCACGCTACACCCAACACGGAGCACGCAGCACGCAGCACGTTCCGCCGGCTTTGAACCTTGAATTTTGAACCCTGAACTTTACCTTCCGCCCCGTGTCCGCGCCTGACTTCAACATCAAATACGTCGCGCATCTCGCCCGGCTCAAGCTCTCGCCCGAAGAGGAGACGCAGCTCGGCGCGCAGCTCGGCAACATCCTCGGCTACATCGAGAAGCTCAAGGAAGTGGACGTGACCGGCGTCGAGCCGACCGCGCACGCCTTCCCGATGGTCAACGTCTTCCGCTCTGACGAGGTGCGCCCCGGCCTCTCGAACGACGACGCGCTCCGCAATGCGCCCAAGCGCTCCGCCGGGCTGTTCGTCGTGCCCAAAGTCGTCGAGTAACCCGCCGCGTCCGTCCCGCGTTTACGTTTTACGCATTACGCATTACGCATTACGCCCCGTGCTCCACCGCCTCTCCATTTCCGAACTCACCGCCCGTCTCGCCCGCCGCGAAGTCTCTGCCCGCGACGCCATGCAAGCGTGCCTCGACCAGGTCGCCCGCGTGGACGGCGACATCAAGGCCTTCATTAGCCACAACCCGGCCGACGCGCTCACTCAGGCAGACGCCGCGGACAAGGCCATCGGCGCTGGTGCGGACTTCTCTGCGCAACCACTCCTCGGCGTCCCCATCGCGCTCAAGGACGTGCTCGCGGTCAAAGACCAGCCACTCAACTGCTGCTCCAAGATTCTCGGCAACTTCACCTCACCCTACGACGCGACCGTTGTAACGCGCCTGAAGGCCGCGGGCGCGATTATCTTTGGCCGACTCAACATGGACGAGTTCGCGATGGGCAGCTCCACCGAGAACTCCGCCTTCCAGACCACGCGCAATCCTTGGGACACGTCGCGTATCCCCGGCGGTTCCTCCGGCGGCAGCGCGGCGGCGGTCGCGGCGGACGAGTGCATCGCGTCGCTCGGCAGCGACACCGGCGGTTCCATCCGCCAGCCCGCAGCGCTGTGCGGTGTCGTTGGGATGAAGCCCACTTACGGCCGCGTCTCGCGTTACGGACTCGTCGCCTTCGCCAGCTCGCTTGACCAGATTGGCCCCTTCACCAAGGACGTGCGCGACGCCGCCACCCTGCTCGAAGTCATCAGCGGCCACGACTCCCGCGACGCCACCAGCATCCCCCAACCCGTCCCCCGCTACACCCAAGCCCTCACCGGCGACATCCGGGGACTCCGCCTTGGCCTGCCGAAGGAGTTCATGGTGGGCGGTCTCGACCCCGAGGTGAAACGCGCCGTGGACGCCGCCGTCACGCACCTTCAATCCCTCGGGGCCACCGTCCAAGAAGTTTCCCTCCCCCACACCGACCACGACGTCGCCGTCTATTACATCATCGCCACCGCCGAGGCCTCCGCGAACCTCGCCCGCTTCGACGGCGTCCGCTCTGGCGCGCGGGTGGACGGCGCGGACCCCTTGGAGATGTATGGCAACACCCGTGGCGCCGGCTTCGGGGCCGAGGTGAAGCGCCGCAT
>SXTU01000084.1 GCA_005791875.1 Verrucomicrobiales bacterium | reverse complement strand
GGCCTGCTTCGCGCCCGGCGTGCTGCGGCCGTTGGCGACGATTTGCTCCAGCAGCTTCGTCAACCGCGCGACTTCTTCGGGGCGCTCGGCTTGCAGGTTCTTCGACTCCGCTTTGTCGGAGTCGAGGTCGTAGAGCTGGACCTCGGTGGCCCGCGAAGAGAGGCCCACGAAACACACGAAACACACTAAAAAAAGACGTAGGATGCAGCGTGGTGGGCGTCGAGGAGTAACTCCGGTGGGCAGGAGCAGCAGGGAGGATTCGAGGGTGGGAGTCATTTGGTTTTCGTGTGCTTCGTGTTTAGTGGGCAAAATCCTTGGTGGCCCGTCCGGCTTTCAGCACGCCGCCTTGCAGCACGGCGAGGAGGTTCTGCCGGTCTTCGAGCAAGGTGATGTCCTTCAACACGTCGCCGTCCACGAGGAGCACGTCGGCGAGCTTGCCGGGTTCGAGGGTGCCGATGTCGTGCGCGCGGCCCATGATTTCCGCGCCGGTCTTGGTGGCGCACTTGAGCGTCTCCTGCGGGGTGAAGCCGACGTAGTTCACGAAGAAGGACAACTCCTTCGCGTAATCGCCGTGCGGATTCCAGCCGAAGCCATAATCGCCGCCCATGCCGATGCGCCCACCGGCTTTGAGGATTTTCCGGTAGCTGGCCGCGCCGCCTTCGAGGGTTTCCTGATGGCCATCAATCACGCGTTGCGACAGGCCAAACTCCTTGCCGCGCACGATGCTCGCCTGCTCGAAGTAAAGCCCCGGCACCACGGGCACGTCGCGTTTCAGCAGCAGCTCCAGCCCCTCGTCGTCAATGAACGTCGCGTGCTCCACCGCGTCGTAGCCGGCGCGCAACGCGTTCTTGATGCCCTCAGTCGCGCGGCAATGGCCGGTGACCTTGAGCTTGTGGTTGTGCGCGGTCTGCACCACGGCGTGCATCTCCTCGAAGGTCATGCAGAGCGTGTGATGGTCGTTTTGGTCGGGCCACGCGGCATCGCCGGTCGGGTAAGTCTTCACCCACTCGACGCCGTCCTTTACGAGCGAACGCACGGCCTTGCGGGCGTCCTCGATGCCGTTGATGCAGAAGACTAGGCCGTCCATGCCAATCTTGCGGAAGTCAGGATTCCAATCCATCAGGCCGCCCGCCGAGCAAATCTCGCGACCGCTGGCGACGAGACGCGGGCCGGGGATGAGGTCTTCCTCGATGGCTTTCTTGAGCCAGACATCGCAGTTGAAGAGGCAGCCGCCGGAGCGCGCCGCCGTGTAGCCGCACTCGAGCGCGAGCTTGGCGTTCACCGAGGCGAGCAGGGAGACGTATTCGACTGGGAACTTGATGTCGAGGTCCTCGAGCTTTTCGATGTTGAAATAGGTCGCGTGGAAATGCGCCTCGACCAAGCCGGGCAGAATGGTGCCGCCGCGCGCATCAATGCGCCGCGCATCGGGCGGCACAGCGGGCGCGCTGGCGGCGGGTCCAGCGTAGGTGATGCGACCGTCCGTGATGACGAGCGAGGCGTCGGGCACGGGCGGGGAGCCGGTGCCGTTGAAGAGCTGGCCGTTGGTGATGAGCGTGGTGCCGGTGGCGGTTTTCATAAACTGTGACGCAGGGTGAGACTGCCGCTCCCGCCACTGGATGTCTTGCGTTCAAGCGGCAGAGAATTGTCTGGAAACGGCTTCGTTCAGGCGCGGCGATAGTGCTCGCGATAGTCGCGCGGGGTGCGGCGCATGATGCTGCGAAAGGCGTGGTTGAAGTGGCTTTGGTCAGCGAACCCGCAGGCGACCGCAACTTCTGCCAGCGGCTGTTCGGAGAATACGAGCGACCGGCAGGCCATGCGCACGCGCAGCTTGCGGAGGTATTGCTGCGGCGTCAGGCGGAACAGCGTCTTGAATTTACGCTCGAAGGCTCGAACGGAAAGGCCCGCGCGGGCGGCGAGTTCTCCATTGTGAAGCGGCTCTTGATAACCGTCGCGAATCCGAGCAAGCACCGGCTCGAGGCCGTGCGAGTTTGGCCCGCCCTCACCCATCGGCCCCAACCGCTGCGTGGTGCCCGCTGTGCCGGCGATTCGGCCGGCGGCGTCACGCAATGGCACTTTGTTCGTCACATTCCAGCACGGCGTCTGGTCGGCGTTGCCCACCAACTCAATGCGGTTCACGACCCGGTTTCCGCCGAGCACCTGCTCGTCATCCAACCAGAATTGGTCGGCCAGATAAGTAGGCGAGAGCCGATAGTCCGTTTGCCCGATGACCTGGCTGGGTTCGTTGAGTGCGTAATTGAGGAGAAAGCCCCGGTTGACGTGAACGTAGCGGTTCTCGTGGTCCTTGACCCAGAACTGCACGTCGCCCAAGGACTCGAAGAGCTCGGTGATGGGCCAGAGTGAGCCGGACTGCACCCAGTTCCGCCAAGGCTCTGACTCGGTTTTAGGCACAGCGGGCAGGGCAGAATTACAAGCTCCAGCCGGTGCGATACGCACGCTGAATGAAGGGCGTGGCTTCGGGCGCGTTCTTCGCGCGCAGGTTCGCGGCGTCCGGCACGGGCGCTGCATCGGTGCCGACGAAGAGGTGGCCGTGGGAGATGAGCGTGGTGCCGGGGGCGAGTTTCATCGAGTTGGGAAGAGGGAAACGGAACGGGTCAAAGCGCGTCAACGCACCGGTGGGAAGGACATTTTATAGCAATATGCGACGGGGCCAGCGGAGGGTGAATTCACCGCAGCTCCGCGCCGGCGGCTTCCAGCCGCCGTCCGTGGGCGACAGCAGGTCGAGGATGTTTCGAGCAGTCCACTCGCAACGCGGCGGCTGGAAGCCGCCGGCAAGGGTAAATCTCCCCTCGCGCAATTTTCCTGCGTCCTTTTCACTGGTGCCCCGTCAGCAACGGCGATGAAAACAAACACACCGACAGTTCCCCAGGACGCGCACGCGGTGCGCGCCGAAGTCCGCAAAGCCTACGCCGCCGTCGCCGCTCGCGCGGCTAATTGCGGGCCAAACGCCGCTTCCACTTGTTGCGGTGGCGGAGGCCCGCCCGCCATCGGCGCACAGACACTGGGCTACAGCGCGGAGGAAATCGCCGCCGCCCCCACCGGTGCAGACCTGGGCCTCGGCTGTGGCAACCCGCACGCCCTCGCCTCGCTCCGCCCCGGCGAGACCGTCCTCGACCTCGGTAGCGGCGCGGGCTTCGACTGTTTCCTTGCCGCGCGTGCTGTTGGGCCGACGGGCCAGGTCATCGGCGTGGACATGACTGCGGAGATGGTCAAGCAAGCTCGCGCCAACGCTGCGAAAGCCGGCGTCCGCCACATCGAATTCCGCCTCGGCGAAATCGAGTCGCTGCCCGTGGACGCGAACTCCGTGGATGTCATCCTCTCCAACTGCGTCATCAACCTCTCGCCCGACAAGCCGCGCGTCTTTCGCGATGCGTTCCGCGTGCTCCGGCCAGGCGGACGCCTTGCCATCGCCGACACCGTCCGCACCGCCGATTTGCCCGCCGACATCTTCGCCGACCTTGCCGCGCACTGCGGCTGCGTGGCTGGCGCGGCGTCCGTCGAGGAGTTGGAGAAGATGCTGCGCGACGCGGGCTTTGTGGACATCCGCATCCAGCCCGTGGACACGAGCCGCGAGTTCATCCACGAATGGCTTCCCGGCAAGAACCCTGGCGACTACGTGCTCTCCGCGAGCATTGAAGCAGTGAAACCGGCATGAGTGGCTGTCGTCGTCGCTTCTTCGCGCAGCCGGAGGAAACGCTCGCGTTCAGTGGCGGGCTGCGTAGGTTCGCGGCGATCGACCGATGATGAGCCTTCGCCTCCAATTGTTGCTGCTGTGTGTGCAGGGCATCTCCCTGGCAGCGCAACAGCCGTCGGAGTTGCCAGCCTTGAAGCCGCCGGCCCCGCCGGCGATTCGCGAAGTCTCGCCCGCTGTCTTCCAAGTCGGCGGCGTGAAGCTGGAGAAGGAAGCGCGCCGCGTGTCCTTCCCCGCGAAGCTCAACATGACCGATGGCCCGCTCGAATACTTGCTCGTCACGACGATGGGAAAAACCCACGAGAGCATCCTCACGACGGACATCGAGCCTCAGCACTTGCAGGTGGCGATGCTGCTGCTCGGCGCGAAGGGAATGCAGGCCGCCGCGCTGACGAACGCGCCGGCCGGCGGCCCCATCTCGCAGGGCGGCGCGCAGCGGAACCCGCCGCTGCCGGGCGAGCCGGTGTTGATTGAGGTGACTTGGACACTGGGCGGCAAGGCGCAGCGGCGGCGGCTGGAGGAGTTGGTTTTCAACAAGCGCGCGCAGGAGACGATGAGCAAGGGGCCGTTCACCTTCACCGGTTCGCGCGTGTGGCAGGGCAAGTTCATCGCGCAGACGGAGGGTTCGATCCTCGCGCTCATCACCGACCCCGACGCGGTCTTCAACAACCCTCGTCCGAACCGCGACGCGGATGACACGTGGGTGGTGCACAAGCAGGACGTGCCGCCGCTGGACACGGCGGTGGAGGTGAGCATCACGTTGGTGCCGGCCGTGAAGCCGCCGGTGGGGCAGGGGAAGTAGAGGAGCGCTGTAGCGGCGGTCTGTGACCGCCGAGGGCAGCGGAGTCCGCTGCCGACATGGACTCAGATGGACGCTTCGAACGGCGGTCGCAGACCCCCGCTACAGTTACAGTTTTGCCGCGTGTAAGTTTCCCAACCCTGTGGCAAACTCTTCCCGATGGATCACGACGCCGACGCGCTTCACGCCGCCATTGACGAGGTGCTGGCGGGCCATCGCGACGCCTTCCGCCACATCGTCCGCGAATACGGGCTTGGCGTGCGCGGGTTCATCGCCAGCCAACTCTACCACCTCGACGACGTGGACGATCTCGCGCAGGACGTGTTCCTCGCGGCGTTCGAGAGCCTCGGTTCCTTCCGCAAGGGCGACGAGTTCGGCGCGTGGCTGCGGGGCATCGCGCGCAACAAGGTGAAGATGTATTTCCGCACCCGGATGCGCCGCGAAAACGCGATGGAGCGCTTCCGCTCGGAGGTCGGCGATGTGGTGGTGGCGGACTTGGAGCAGGCCTCGGAGGCCGTCGAGGAGCAGCAGCTCGCGCGGCTCCTGGGCTGCATCAGCAAGCTCCCGGACAAGATGCGCCGCATCGTGCAAGGCGGGCTGGAAGGCCAGAAGGCGCTGGCGCTGGCGGAGGCGATGGAGTCCTCGGTCGCGGTCATCTACGTCACCAATCACCGCGCGCACAAGCTCCTGCGCGAGTGCATGGCGCGGAAAGGCGTGTGATGGATCAGGACCTGCAAGACCTCGTCGCGGCGTGGCTGCGCAACTCGGACTTGTCCGCGTCGCGCCGGGACGAACTGCTCGCGCGGCTGCGCTCGGACAACGCCTTCCGCCG
>SXTU01000083.1 GCA_005791875.1 Verrucomicrobiales bacterium | reverse complement strand
CGGCACCTGGCGCAGGCGCTCGATCATGAGTTCCAGCAGGGGCTTGCCGCAGACAGGCAATAGCACCTTGCCCGGCAAGCGGGACGACTTCATGCGCGCTTCGATGGTGCAGACAATTTTCACGGTGGTTCAGCTCAGGCGGTTCGTTCGACAAATCGCTTCAGCAAGTTCAGCCCGGCAGCGTGCGATTTCTCCGGGTGGAATTGCACTCCCATCACGTTGCCGCGCTCGACTCCGGAGGCGAACTCGCCGCCGTAGTCGCAAGTCAGCGCCACGTTCGCCACGTCCGTCGCCGCGAAATAATAGCTGTGGACGTAGTAGAAGCACGCCTGCGCACCGGCGTCGCCGAGCAGCGAACCCGCGCGTCGCGACACGGTGTCGTTCCAGCCGATGTGTGGCACACGCAGGCCGGGCGCGTTGAAGCGCACCACACGACCGGGAATCAGGTTCAGCCCGGCGGTTAGCTCATGCTCCTCGCCCTCG
Organism: Verrucomicrobiales bacterium; assembly: GCA_005791875.1. GTDB lineage: Bacteria > Verrucomicrobiota > Verrucomicrobiia > Limisphaerales > SXTU01 > SXTU01. Next base: position 3,762 of record SXTU01000083.1, on the reverse strand, counting down.
GTCGCGAGCAACTGCATCCCCAAGCAGACGCCCAGCAGCAGTCGGCCTTGGCTCACTAGCCGGCGCACCGCGTCCTCGAAGCCGAGCGATCGGAGCTGATGCATGCCCTTGGGAAACGCACCGACGCCGGGCAGCACGATGTGTGTGGCCGGCTCCAGTTCGGCGGGCGTCGCGGCGATGCACACATCCGCGCCCACCTTCGCAAACGCGTTGTGGAGCGACGCGATGTTGCCCATGCCGTAGCCGATGATGGCGACTTTTGGTTTCAAACGAGTCCTCGCGGCGGGGCCGCGTTCAGTCGAGGAACATCTTCTGTTTGACGTTCGAGTTGAGCTTGGCCAGTTCAGGTTTGGCCTTCAACAGCTTCAACACGTCCGCCGTGGTGAAGCGTGGGCCGAGCGCGGCATAGACGGCCTCGATGAATTGCAAGTCCTCCTGCGTGTCGAGCGTCCAGCGATGGTCGGACAAGTCCACCTTGCTCACGAACGAGCCGAGCCTGAACTGCTCCGGATGCTGGTAGATGTAGGGCGTGACGTGCTCGCGCTCGTGAGGCTCCTTCGCCTTGCGGTGCGCCAGCGCCAGCGCGGCGACGGTGAAAATCTCCGCGTCCAGCCCGCGCGGAAAGCGCCGCTCCTGGACGTTGCTGAAGTAATCAAGACCGTTCGTCGCGCTGAACTCGGCGAGCATCTTGTCGAGCAGCGCCCCGTCGAAGAGCGGGCAATCCGAAGTCACCCGCACGATCACGCTCGCGCCGAGGGCCTGCGCTGCGCCGAGGTAACGGCCCAGCACATCGTTCTCGCTGCCGCGCCAGCAGGTAGTTCCCAGGCGGGATGCCTCCCGGACGATCGGGTCGTCCGCCGGGGACAAGGTCGTGGCGATGCAGATTCCCTTGAGCCGCTTGGCCTCGCGCACGCGGCGCACGACGTGGCCAAGCACGGTGTCGCCCGCTAGCGGCTTGAGCACTTTGCCCGGCAGTCGCGTGGAGCCCATGCGGGCCTGAATGATGGCGATGGTCTTCATCTGAAGCTGTTGGAGACGACGTGAGGAGTCTCACTTCAATCTCCGCCGAGGATTCAATCAGAGATTCCTCGTGGCGTCTCCTACCAGTTCCCAACTCAGCGGCGTCCCGCGCTGCACGTGGCACTTCGCCTTCTTGCCGAGCACTTCGCCCAAGTGGCGCGTGTGCAGGCCGTGGCCGGGGCGGATGCTGCGGATGTTCTGCGCGGTGAACAGCTCGCCAACCTTCACATTGGCGACGACGAAAAGTGACCGGCGGAACTGGCGGCTCTTCGCCTCGTTCGCGCTGACTTCGTAGTTCACGCGGCCCAGCGCTTTCTCCGTCGTGCGGATGGCGGTGACCATCGCTTTGAACTCGTCCGGCTCCAGCGAGAACGTGCTGTCCGGGCCGAGCGTCGCGCGCGAAAGAGTGAAGTGCTTCTCCACGATGCACGCGCCGAGCGCGACGGCGGCGACGGGCACGGTGTGGCCCATCGTGTGGTCGCTCAAGCCGATGGGCACGCCGAAGCGCGCGGCCATGTCCGCGATGGTGCGGAGGTGCATCTCCTCTGGCAGTGCGGGATAGGCGCTGGTGCATTTGAGGAGTGCGAGCTGCGTGCAGCCGCCGTCACGCAAGGTCTTTACGGCCTCGGCGATTTCCTCCTGCGTGGCCATGCCGGTGGAGGCGATGACGGGCTTGCGCGTGGCGGCGATTTTGCGGAGCAGCGGCAAGTCCACCAGCTCGAAGGACGCGACCTTGTGGCACGGCACGTTCATCGCTTCGAGGAAGTCCACGGCGCTCGCATCGAAGGGCGTGGAGAAGAAGTCGAGGCCGAGTTCGGCCGCGACGGCTTGCAGCTTGGGCTGCCATTCCCGCGGCATGAAGGCCTCTTGGTAGAGGTCGTGCAGGGTGCGCCCGTCCCAGAGCGTGCCGCCGCCGATGCGGAAAAACTCGTTGTCGCACGGGATGGTGAGCGTATCGGCGGTGTAGGTCTGGACCTTCACGGCGTCCGCGCCAGAGGCGGCCATCGCCCGCACGATGCGGACGGCCTGGTCGAAGTTCTGGCCGTGGTTGGCGGACAACTCGGCGATGAGGTAGGCCGGGTGGCCGGGGCCGACCTTGCGCGTGCCGATGGTGAGTTCAGGAGTCATGCTTCAGCCGCGCTCCGCTTCAGTTCGAAGCGCAACGCGGCGCAACCTTTTACCTCGGTTTGGCCCGCCGGTTCAAACCAAGCCTTCTCGAAGGCACGGATGGACGCAGTGTTGTCCGGTTTGATGAGGGCGTGAATGGTCTCCACGGCGGACTCGCGGAGAAGCTGTTGGCAAGCGGACCAGATGAGCAGCGCACCGAGATTTTTGCCGCGTCGCGTGGCGTCGAGGCTGACGGAGATGGTGGCGGTGGTGCCGTCGAGATCGAAGCGGACTTGGCCGAGCGGTGGAGCGCCCCGCTCGGCGATCCAGAGGCGGGTGTTCGCATCGGCAAGTTTGCGGGTGAACCACGTGACGTGCTGCTCCCACGGGATTGATTCGGAGGTGAAGGAGACGGCGCGGACGGCGGGGTCGTTGGCCCATTCCCAGACGCGGCGGCAGTCGTCGGCGGTGGCAGGGCGGAGGTGGAGCGAGTCCTCGTTCATCCGCAGCCAGGCGCGGAAGGGGCCGAGACCGTCCACGAGTGTGCGGGCGCGGGCGGACATCTCTGCACGGCGCTGGGCGTCTGCGAGGAGGGCGCGGAGGTCAGCAGCAAGCGAGGGTAGGCTGGTGTGAATCGCTGCGCCGGTTTGGGCGAGGCGCTCGGCGTTGGTGCGCTGATTCTCGGCGAGGACGAGCACGAGCATGGGGATGCCGAGGAAGCTGAGTTCCCACGCGGTCGTGCCACCGGCGCAGATGGCGAGGTCCGCACGGGACATGAGGGCGGGGAGGTTGGGGGGATTGATTTGGATGGAGATGGGAGATGGGAGATGGGAGATGGCGGCTCGCAGGGCGTCGGCGTGTGGGTTCGCGGGGCCGAGGATGACGTCGGCGGCGAGGTTCGGGATGGTGTGGAGGACGGAGAGGACTTGGGCGGTGACGTTGTCGGGGTCGCTGCCGCCGAGGGTGATGAGGAGGCGCGGAATGTGCGATGCCCCCTCACCCCGGCCCTCTCCCCCGGTGGGGGCGAGGGAGGAGAGGCGTGTGGTGCTCGTTTGCGGGGCTGCACGGGTGAACTCGCTGCGCATTTGCACGAAGCGGGGACCGAGGAGGATGCGCGTCGTCGGGTCGCGGTGTGGGTAGAGCGCGGCGGTTACGCCGAGATTTTGGTTCAGGATGAAATCGGCAGAGTAGTGGGCGGCGTGGGCGGTGTCGTCGAAGACGAGGAGGCGCAGGCCAGCAGTTTTCACGGCGCGCTGGAAGTCGGCGTCGAAGTGGTAGCCGTCGAGAACGAGCCATGAGGCGCGGAGGGATTGCGCGAGGGCGATGGTCTCGGCGGCATCGCCGGGCGAACCGGGGGCGGCGGAAAGTTCGCGGAGAGAGACGCCAAGGGATTCAGCGCGGGCGCGGAGTGCGGGTGCAGGAGCGGTAGTGAGCAGCGTCACGACGCTGCCGACCTGCAACCACGGCTCCGCCAGCGCGAGACAGCGCATCACGTGGCCCATGCCGATTTGCGGGCCGGCGTCAGCGCGGAGGAGGAGCTGACTCATGGCTCACCTCAACACAGTCTTGAGCGTTTCCACCACCCGATCCCGATCCTCATCCGTCAACCCCGCGAACATCGGGAGGCTGATGGTT
>SXTU01000082.1 GCA_005791875.1 Verrucomicrobiales bacterium | reverse complement strand
TGAGGCCAAGGCGCTCTTCGGCTACGGCGTCGCGCTGCACTGCGGCTCCGTCCTCTTCGGCAACAAGGGTTCCGCCAAGCGCCTTGACTTCGGTCTCGTCGGCGACACGGCGAACGACGCCGCGCGCATCGAGTCGCTCACGAAGTATTACCACGTCACGCTCCTCGTCTCGCGCGAGTGCCTCGTCCAGCTCACCAACCCCGGGCTGCACCGACTGCTCGACCGCGCCATCGTCAAGGGCAAGACCAAGCCGGTGGAGCTGTTCGAGATTGAGAACCCGCGCACGCCGCCGAACTACGCCGAGTTGGTGAAGGCGTGGGATGCGGCGTTCGCCGACTACACTGCCGGGAAGTTCGCCGAGGCACGGCCGGCTTTCGCAAAACTGGTCGAGCAATTCGACGACGGCCCCAGCAAGGTGATGATCCACCGCTGCGAAGAGCTGGCAGCCCACCCGCCCGCCGAGTGGCATGGCGTGTGGAAAATGGAGAGCAAGTAGGTCCGCGAAGGATTTTGCCACAAAGAGGCACAGAAGGCGCAAAGAGGGCTTTTGAAACCTGCCGCCACAGCCCATCAGGCTTTTCTCTTTGCGCCTCCTTGAGGCTTCTTGTGGTCAAGGAATTGGTTCGTGGCAGTTCATTCTTGAATTCCCTCCCTGTGGCTGTCATCAGAGGGGTGCTGATGTTCAAACGCGCCGCCAAAGTTGCCGTCATTCTGGCCGTGGCCCTCTCCATTGGGCTGCACTGGGCGCTGCTCCAGTCCGTCGCGTGGACCGGGATGTTCGTCAGCTTCGCGCAGCAGACCACGCTGCGGGAGGCGTTCACCAAGACCTTCGACGGCAAGAATCCCTGCCGCATCTGCAAGCTCGTCCGCGCGGGACAACAGTCCGAGCAGGCCAAGGAGTCGCTGCTGCCGCTTCTGAAGATCGAGTCGCTGCCATGCGCTGCCGTCTTCGTCCTCACGCCCCCTGCCCCGCTCTCCCCTCCGACTGCTCCTGACCGGGCCGCATCCCTGCGCGCCGAGTCGCCTCCCATCCCGCCGCCCCGAGCGGCCTAGTCTCTCCTCCCATGCCCGCGTGAAGCCGGGCTGTGGCCTGCCATCTGGCGTGGCCGATTGAACAGCCCTTTTCCCGCGGACCCTCACCCGGCCTTTGCGCCGGGTTGCTGGAAACCAATTGGGCGGAGAGGCGAAAGTTCCGAGCGCGGACCTTGAAGAGTCCTTCCCTGTCCGCGTCTGGTTCCTCCTGCCGCCTCTCTCTCCTTCCATCTTAACACCGCTGTGGCGTGTGCCCTCAGCCAGCAGGAATAGCAGAAGAAGAAATTTGGGGTGCGGGATCCGATGAGCTGGCGAGTGGTTCGTTTGCCTGACCCACCCGATAGCGGCACCACAACAGTCCCGCATCCCTAAACTGAACCCGTGGATTTACGTATGAAAGTTGAAAGCAATCAACCCAAACCGGTCCGCCCTGCTTCGTCACGGCTGCACAGCCTGCAGGTGGCGGGCTTCACCTTGATCGAGTTGTTGGTGGTCATCGCCATCATCGCGATCCTCGCCGGGATGCTTCTGCCAGCACTCGGCAAGGCCAAGCAGAAGGCCAACTCCATCCGGTGCGTCGGCAATTGCAAGCAGGTCGCCCTGGCTTGCGCGCTCTATGGGCAGGACTACGAAAAACACGTCGGCTTCTCCGCTGGGCTGGACCGCAAAGTCCTGCTTTTCCCCTACCTCCAGCAAGGCTCCAACAACGCCGATGTCCTGGCCGCGCAAGTCTGGAACTGCCCGAGCAATCGCGACACAAACCAGGCCGGCTACGGCTTCAACACGCTGCTCAACTACAAGTTCATCTCTGCCATCATGAAGCCCACGGAGACCGTGGACGTTGCCGATGCCGGACTCGGCGAGGCCCCCGCCACGCTCGCGTTGACCCCGACCCAGTCAACTCACCTGTTCCCGCCGTCCGCAGTGACATCAGCGGGGATTGGCCGGCCGAACCCGCGCCACGAGCCCAAAGGCGCAGGCGTAAACGTCGGCTACGCTGACGGCCACGCCGGCTTGACGCGCATGGAAGCGCCCTTCTACCCCGACGTGCTGGGCAAATGGTTTGGCAACGGCATCACCGACCCAGCCGATCCCAACTACAAGAATCAGTTGTGGGACTTGGATTAAGCCCCTTCTTGCACGCGTCCAGCCGCTTTGAATTGAAATCCCGCCCGCGCATCCAATGCCTGACAAAAATTTCCCCGACCAACCGCGTCGTCTGAGCGATGCGGCCACTGCGGGGGTGATCAGACACCACACAGCAGCACCAAACACACAATGAAAGAATCCACCAAGACAGTCCTCCGCGCCTCGGCCGTTCTGGCCGTCGCGTTCGGTTTGTGCGTCACCGGCCTCACCGCCGCCGACGCCAAGAGCAACGCCATCAAGGACGCCATGGGCAAATACCACAAGGCTCCCAAGGGCACTGATCCGACATGCAAGAAAGCCGGAGCCGGCCAAGCCTCGAAGGAAGAGCTTTCCGGCATGGTCGCCGCCTACAAGGCGATGTGCGCCGCCAAGCCGCCCCAGGGCGACCAGGCCAAGTGGGTCAAGCTCTGCACCGAGCTCATCAATGCCACGGCCGCGCTCGAAAAGGGCGACGCCGGTGCCGCCGACAAATACAAGGCAGCCGTGAACTGCAAGGCCTGCCACGAAGAGTTCCGTCCGGCAGCCAAGAAGTAACAACCTCGCTCCCGCCCGCGCCCGCCGGAGCCATCCGCTCTGGCGGGCGCGGTGCTTTGTTCGGAGACCCCCCTTCAGGCGGTCGGCCACGCGGCCTCCTGAAGGCAGGCTTCCCAAACACTTCCCGCTCACCATGCCACTCCGCCCCGTTCGCTTTTTCGCCACCGCACTCGTCGCATCGCTCGCCTTCGTCGCCTGCAAGCCGACACCCCCTGCCCCGCCTGTGTTCGCGCCGCCACCAACCACGGCACCAACGGCTGCACCGACGACGACGAACGCTTCAGACACCCACACCGCTCACGCCAGCCACGGCAAGAGCAAGAAGGACGTGACCCGCTGGGGCGTGGACAGCCTCGACGTGGCGGTGGACGGCAACACGATTCATCTCCTCCTCGCTGACTACGCCACCAACTCCAAAACTCCCGCGCTCCTCCACCTGCGCTCGACCGACGCCGGAGCCAACTGGTCGAAACCCGTCCGCGTGGAAGCCGGCGCGACTCCGCCACTCGCACCTCACCGTGGCATGGATGCCCAACTCGCGGTGAGCGGAGCGAAACTTGTCGCGATCTGGAACACCGCAGGCACCGGCTTCAACGGACGCGGACCGATGGCCACCGCAATTTCCGCCGACGGCGGCGCGACCTGGCAGCCCGGCCCGAATCCCGCCGACGACGGCCTTCCCTCCGACCACAGCTTCGTGGATTGCGCGGCGGATGCGTCAGGCACTTTCCATCTCGTCTGGCTTGACAGCCGGGGCGGGCCGAAGGGTCTGCGCTACGCCAACTCGAAGGACGGCGGCAAGACGTGGAGCAAGAACGCCACGCTCAAGCCCGAGACTTGCGAGTGCTGCTGGAACACGCTCGCCGTCGGCACGGACGGCTCCGTCCACACGCTCTTCCGCGACAAGAACCCCCGCGACATGGCGGTCATTTCCTCGACCGATCACGGCGCGAGCTGGAGCGATCCCGCGAAGGTCGGGCGTTTCAACTGGGACTTCGCCGGCTGCCCGCACGTCGGCGGCGGCTTGATCGTGCGAGGTTCCACCTTGCACGCGCTTGTTTGGACCGGCGCGACGGGTCAGAGCGGCGCGTATCACTTGTCCTCCAGCGACCAGGGCCAGTCGTGGTCCGCCCCGCAACGTCTCGGCGACGCCGACGCGCGCCGCGGCGACCTCGCCAGCACCAGCGCGCAAAGTCTCGCCGCTGTCTGGGATCGCGTGAGCGATGGCGAGAGTTCGATCATCGCCGCGATCTCCTCCAACGGCGGCAAGACGTGGACGGAGCCAAAGCAACTGTCGGCCAAGGGCATCAACGCAGCCTACCCGCGCGTCGTCGCCGTGTCCGGCGGCTACCGCGTCTTTTGGACCGAGTCTGTCACGGGCCAGTCAAACGTGTGGAAGTCAGTTTTTCTGCCGTAGTCGCAGGCTTCAGCCTGCGCTTCGGATTGTAGCGGCGGTCTGTGACCGTCGGTTGCGCAACTCGGCGCTCACAGAGCGCCGCTACAGCTCTGATGTGCAACCTGAAGGTAGTGACTACGAGGTTTCCCCTTGCTCCGCTCTCCGCACCGCGACTTAATCGCGCCCACATGAAATTCGGCATCTGCAACGAAATCTTCCAGGGCTGGAAAATCGAGGACGCGTTTGCCTACGCGGCGAAGGCGGGCTATGACGCGGTCGAGGTCGCGCCGTTCACGCTTTGCAACTACGTCACCGAGCTTTCCGCCGCCGAGCGCACGCGCATCAAGGACGCGGCGGCGCACGCGGGCATTGCCATCTCCGGCATCCATTGGGTGCTGGTGAAGGCGGAGGGAATGTATCTCACGAGTCCCGATGCGCCGGTGCGCACGAAGACGGCGCGCTATTTCTGCGACCTCGTGGACTGCTGTGCGGACTTCGGCGGGAAGATCATCGTGGTCGGCTCGCCCAAGCAGCGCAACGTGATCGAGGGCGTCGGTTACGCGCAGGCGTGGGAGTGGGCCACGGATGTGTTCCGCGACGCGGTGAAGCGCGCCGAGGACCGAGGCGTGACGATTTGCTTCGAGCCGCTCGCGCCTTCGGAGACGAACTTCATCAACACGGCGGTAGCAGGCATCAAGTTCACGAAGCAGCTCAACTCGCCGAACTTCAAGATCATCCTCGACGTGAAGGCGATGTCGTCCGAGTCGAAGTCCATCCCGCAGATCATCCGCGAGAGCAAGGGCGACTTCGCCTACTTCCACGCGAACGACGTAAACCTAAAAGGCCCCGGCTTCGGCAAGGTGGACTTCACGCCCATCGCCGGCGCGCTGAAGGAAGTCGGCTACGACGGCTACGTGTCGGTGGAGGTGTTCGACTTCACGGAAGGCCCGGAGGTCATCGCGACGAAGAGCATCGAGTATCTCAAGCGGGTGTTCGCCTGAGCGAGCGTGGGGCGGACACTCCTGCCTGCCTCCGGGCTGAGGAACGGCTCCGCGACCCAGTCAGCGCCGGTGGACAACAGTGTCCACCTTACGTTCGGGCATCACTCCCCGCCTGACTTCAGCACCTCGAACTTGGTGGTGCCCCCGTTGATGAAGCCGAGCCGGACGCCTTTCTTGAGGTCGGCTCCCTTGAGCGCAGCGCGGAAGTCTTCGAGGTCGGACACAGACTTGCGGTTGACCTCGGTGATGACGGTGCCGACCTTGATGCCGCGCTTGGCGGCGGGGCTGCCGGGATCCACCTCGGTCACGATCAAGCCCTCGGTCTGCTTCACCTTGTGTTCTTTCGCCAAGGCGGACGTGAGCGGACGGACGGTGACGCCGAGGTCGTCGGCCTGGACTTCGCTGCTCTGGCGGTTGCTGGCCACCAAGTCCGGCGTCTCATCCGGCCATTCCTCGGGCGTGATCTTGAGCTTCATCTGCTTGCCGTCACGAACGACGCTCAGGGTGACGGGCTTGCCAACTTTGTTGCGGATGGAGTTGCGGAGTTGCTGGACGTTGACGACCGGAGTGCCTTCGACATGGGTGACGATGTCGTTGAGCTTCAGCTCGGACTTCGAGGCGGGGCCGCCGTCCACGAATCCGGAGACGAGGATGCCGTCGGTCGCGCCCTTGAAGGTCTGGTTGCGAAGCTCGGCATCGTCCTTGAGGCCCTTGACGGCGAGTCCGAGGCGGGCGCGGACGACTTTGCCGTCCTTGATGAGAGCCTCGGAAAGTTCGCGCGCGAGGTTCGATGGGATGGCGAAGCCGATGCCGGTGCTGAGGCCGCGGATGAGCGTGTTGATGCCGATGATCTCGCCGTTGATGTTGACGAGCGGTCCGCCGCTGTTGCCGGGGTTGATGCTCGCGTCGGTTTGGATGAAGTCTTGGTCCATCGGCATCATGGGCGAAGCATCGGGGATCAAGGCGCTGCGGCCCTTGGCGCTGACGTGGCCGAAGGTGACGCTGTAGTCGAGGTTGAAGGGCGCGCCGATGGCAATGGCGAACTCGCCCACGCGCGTCTTGTCCGAGTCGGCAAACTTCGCGGCGGGCAGGCCCTTCGCCTCGATCTTCAGCACGGCCACGTCAGAGCGCGGGTCCACGCCGCGAATGGTCGCGGGGAAGGTGCGGCCGTCCTTGAAGCGGACCTCGATCTTCTCGGCGTCCTCGACGACGTGGCGGTTGGTGAGGATATAGCCGTCCTCGCGGATGACGACGCCGCTGCCCTGTCCGTTGAACTGCGGTGGGCGTCCCTGTTGGGCCTCGGCGCGTTGCTTCCTGCGCTTCTCCAATTGCTCCTCCACCTGTTTGCGGAACTCACGCGGGAGCATTTCGTAGAACGGGTTTCCATCGGTCTCGATGCCGAACAGGGTTCGGTCCTGCTTCTGAGCGACGCGAATGACGACGACCGAGGGCGAGACCTGGTCGGCGACCTCGATGAAGGCCTGGTTCAACTGCCGGGCCAGGGAGATGGCGGCGGATTCCTTCTGCGCGGCGGACAGCGGCGTGAGGGTCTGCGCGCCGGCGAGCGCCAGCAGGCACAGGGCGGTGGAGAGGGGGTTGGTTTTCATGTTGTCAGCTTGGAACGGGAGGTTGATCGGATGTTCAAAGAATTTGCCTTCGCGCACTTCGCGGCGGCGTGCATTGACTTGGGCTAGCATGGCCGATAGCTTTTCGCCAACAAAGAAAGCCGCGCATGCTCGAAGCCATCGAAAAGCTCCTCATCCTCCAAGACCGCGACCGCAATCTCCTCCGCACCCAGGCCGACCTGGCGTCCATCGCGCCCCAGCGCGAACGCGCGCAGTCTCGGGCCGGTGGCACACAGCAGGCGCTCGATGCCGCCAAGCTCAAGGCCAAGCAGATCGAATCGGACAAGAAGAAGCTGGAGCTGGATGTCGAGGCGTTGAAGGAGAGGATTTCCAAGTATTCACTCCAGCAGTTCCAGACCAAGAAGAACGAGGAGTATCGGGCGCTCGCCCACGAGATCGAGACGTGCAAGGGCGGCATCTCCAAGCTCGAGGATCAAATCCTCGAACTCATGGAGCAGGCGGACGCCGTAGCCAAGGAAGTCTCCGCCGCCACGAAGGTCGCCGCCGAGGCGAAGAAGGACGTGGACGCGGAAGCCGCCGAGCTGGCCAAGCGCGAAGAGAACTTCAAGAAGAAGCTGGCGGAGTTGCAGGCAAACCGTGCGGAACTCGCCGCCGCCGTCGAGGAAGGCGCGCTGGCGCGTTACGAACGGCTGCTCAAGAGCAAGGGCGAGAACGTCATCGTCGGCATCCAGCACAGCTCGTGCGGCGGGTGCCACATGAGATTGCCGACACAGGTGATGGTTGCCTGCCAGTCCCAGTCGGAGATGAATGCCTGCCCGCACTGCGGTCGCATCATCTACTTCACGCGCGACATGGAGCTGGCTGCGGCGGAGTGAGGAAGTTTTTCTCCTCCTCGTAATCCTGATGCTCATCTTGCTCCCGCTTGAGTTGAGCGCGCGCCAGAGAGGATCAGGATTAAGATCAGGATTTCGAGCAGGAGGCGGAACTTGAGCCAGTCATCCCCAGCCTTGCTCCCCTTCCCCGCCTGCCCTAAGGTGCCGGCGGCTTCGGAAGGGTGGAGAATCGCTCCCGGCTCACGCCGGGGGAGGAAAGTCCGAACACCGCAGGGCGCGATGCCGCGTAACTCCGGCTCAGTCGGAGATACACGCGGGCGGTTCGCCGGGAGGCGCGCCGACGGAAAGTGCCACAGAAAATCAGACCGCCGCGCCGGGCAACCGGCGAGGCAAGGGTGAAAAGGTGCGGTAAGAGCGCACCGCCCCAAGCGCAAGCGCGGGGGCACGGAAAACCCCATCGGGTGCAAGGCCAAATAGGGAACCAACGGCGCGGCTCGCTCCAGTTCCCGCGCAAGCGGGATGGGTTCCGGGTATTGGCTGCTGAGACAAATGATTCTCTCCGCTCGCAAGGGCGCAGACAGAATTCGGCTTACAGCCCTTCCGAAGCCATTTCCCCGAAGGGCGGCCGAACTTTGGGCTTGGAGCCGAATCCCCTTGGTCTAGAGTCATGCCCCGTCAGCAAATTCACCCGCCGCCCCGCGCGGCGACGAACTTAAACTACTTATGCCAGAGACAATCGGATTCGTCGGAGTCGGTCGCATGGGCGCGAACATGGCGCGCCGGCTGAAGGAAGTCGGTTATCCCGTCACCGCCGTTTATGACATGCGCGCGGCCGCCGCGCAGACCCTCGCGCAGGAACTCGGCTGCGAGGCGTGCTCCACGCTTGCCCGCGTGACTGCGCTCGCGGATGTAGTCATCACCGTCGTCACCGACGATCAGGCAATGCGCAACATCTACACCAACAAGCGCGACAACCTGCTCAAGGGCAAAGGCACCGCCGCCGGCAAGGTGTTCATCAACTGCGCCACGATTTCACCCAAGGTCCACGTCGAGGTCGCCAAGCTCGCCAAGCGTGCGAAGGCTGCGACGCTCGAAGCCTGCATGGCCTCTAGCATCAACCAGGCGCGCGCCGGCACGCTCTACCTCATGTGCGGCGGCGAGGAAGCGACCTTCAACCAGGTCAAGGAACTTCTCGTGAAGCTCTCCGACGAGGGCAAGCTCCTCCGTTACATCGGCACTGCGGGCAAGGCCGCGCAGCTCAAGGCCCTGGTCAACATGGTGATGAACATCAACACCGCCGGCCTCGCTGAAGGGCTCGGCCTCGCCAACTCCCTCGGCCTCGACCTCAAGACCGTGATGGAAGTCTTCAGCCAGACCGGCGCAAACAGCCGTGTGCTCGTCACCGACGGCGAGGACATGGTGAACCGCGACCACTCCTGCTTCTTCAGCGCCTCCCACGCCGCAAAGGACAGTGGCATCGCCCTCCGTCTCTCCAAGGAACAAAAGCTCCACCTCCCGCTTGCCGACGCAACTTGGCGTCAATACACCAAGCTGACTAAGGTCGGCCTCGGCGAACTCGACAAGTCCGGCATCGCCGAACTCACCTTCCCCGGTCGCGGACCGAAGAAGAAGGGGAAGAAGTAATCCGCGGCAGTTTTCACGCGCCTCTTGCCGTTCGCCGGCAAGAGGCGTTTTCGTTTGGATTGGCAGTGACCGGTCGGCCGCGGGAGTGCCCCAAGCCGCGCAAGACCTCACTTCGCCGCGACAGCTTCCAGCTTCTCGATCCGCACGGCGGTGATCTTGTATTCCGGCGTCTTCGTGTAGCGGTCGCGGTGCGAGGTGGTGATCTGGTTCAGGTGGATGCGCGTGGAGTGGAAGGTTGTGAAGACCTCGCCGTCCTTCACGCGGTGACTGATTCGCGCGGGCAAATCCGCCGCGCCTTGCTCGCTGCGGAGCCGGACGATTTCGCCCTCTGTGAGGCCGAGGTTGGCGGCATCGGTGGGTGAGAGTTGCAGGTAGTCGGTGGAGTGGATGCCGTCGTTGGGCGTGCGCGCGGTCTGGGTGGCGGCGTTGTATTGGTAGAGGTTGCGGCCGGTCGTGAGGAGGAAGGGAAACTCCGGCGTGGTCAGCTTCGGCGGCGCGACGTATTCGATCCGGCGCAGCGCGGTGGTTTTACCATGCGTGAAGTGGTCCGTGTGCAGCGTGCCGGTGCCGGGATCATTCTCGTCGAGGCACGGCCACTGGAGGCCGCCAAGTTGGTCCATGCGCGCGTAGGTGATGCCGGCGGCTTCGGGCCAGAGCGAACGGACTTCGTTCCAGATTTCTTCGGCGCTCTTCCACGCGAAGTGCTCGCCCTTGCCCATGAGCTTGGCGATATCGCAGACGATCTCCCAATCGGAACGCGCATCGCCTTGCGGCGGCACGGCCTGGCGCACGCGCTGGATGCGGCGCTCGCCATTCATGAAAGTGCCGTCCTTCTCGAACGAACTCGCGGCGGGGAGGAAGACGTCGCCGAATTCCTTCGCCGTCTCGTTGATGAAAATGTCCTGCACGATGACGAGGTCGAGCTGCTCCATCGCCCGGCGCGTGTAGTGCATGTTCGGATTCGTCATCACGATGTCGTAGCCGATGGACCACAGCACCTTCAGCTTCCCGGCGGCGGCGGCGTCCATCATCTCCATCATGTTGATGCCGGGATTCGTCGGGAGCGGCACCTGCCACGCGGCCTCGAAGCGTCCGCGATGTTCAGTGAGCGGCACGTAGCCGGCGAGGAGCTTCGGCTCGCTGCCCATGTGTGGCGCGCCCTGCACGTTGGTCTGGCCGCGCAACGGATTGATGCCGCTGCCGGGCTTGCCAATGTTGCCGGTGAGCAGCGCGAGATTCACCAGCGCCATGATGCCCTCGGTGCCCTGGATGTGCTCGGTCATGCCGAGGCCGTGGACGGAGAGCGACGGCTTGTTCGTCGCGTAAAGCCGTGCGGCCTCGCGCACCTTCGCCGCCGGCACGCCGGTGATGTGCTCCACCTTTTCCGGCGCGAACTCCTTCACGAACTCGCGATACTCGTTGAACTCGGTGAGCCGCGTGCGGATGAACTCCTCGTCCACCAACTCCTCCTCGACGATGACCGCGCCAATCGAGTTGAAGAGAACCACGTTCGTGCCGGCGTGGAGCTGGAGATGAATCGTGGCGAACTCGTTCAACTCAATCTCGCGCGGGTCCACGATGATGAGCTTCGCGCCGTGACGCGCCGCCTGCTTGATGCGCGCGCCGGTGACGGGGTGGCCCTCGGTGGGATTGACGCCGGCGACGAGGATGGTGCGCGCGAGCGCGATGTCGTCGAGCGAGTTGGTCGCCGCGCCGGTGCCGAGCGTCATCTTCATCGCGGCGGCGGTGGGCGAATGGCAGACGCGCGCGCAGCAATCAATGTTGTTCGTCCCGAGCACGACGCGGGCAAACTTCTGCGCGACGTAGTTCTCCTCGTTCGTTCCACGCGCCGAACTGAGCACGCCGATGCTGTCCGGCCCGTGCTTCGCAGCGGCCTCGCGCAGCTTGTCGGCGATGAACTGGTTGACCTCGCTCCAACTGACCTTCTGCCATTCGCCATTGCGCCGAATCATCGGCGAGAGCGGGCGGTCCTTGGCGGTGATGTAATCGAAAGCGTAGCGACCCTTCACGCACGTGTGGCCGTGGTTGCTCGGGCCTTCCATCGAGGGACGGATGGTCGTGATCTGGCCGTTGCGCGTGCCGACATTCACTTCGCAGCCGGTGCCGCAATAGGAGCAGATGGTTTTCGCCCAGTTCGTCGGCACGCCGCGCTTGAGGATGCTGATGTCTTCGAGCGCGCCCGACGGGCAGGTGTCCACGCACGCGCCGCAACTCACACAGCCGCCGTCCTGCAACGTCTCGCCGCGCACCGGCCCGATGCGCGTCTGGTCGCCGCGGCCCCACGCCTTCCACACGAACTGCCCCTGCACCTCCTCGCAGATGCGCACGCAGCGGTAGCACGTCACGCACTGCGTCATGTCCACGTTGATGTAGGGATGCGTGGTGTCCTTCATGAAGGGCACGGCGGGCTGCGGCGCGTTGCGCGAACCGCGCGCCTTCACGTCGTATTCGCGGAGGTAGCGGTGAAACTGTTTGTCGGGAAACTGCGCGACGGCTTCGGCGGGATAATCCTTCGCGAGCAAATTGAGCAACGTCTTGCGCACGCCCTGCACTGCGGGCGAGTGCGTTTGGATTTCCATGCCGGCCCGAAGCTGCGTGTTGCACGCGGTGACGAGGCCATTCACGCCCTTGACCTCGACGGTGCAGAGGCGGCACGAGCCGTAGGGCTGGATGCGATCGTCGTGGCAGAGCGTCGGCACTTCGACGGCGATCTGCTGGAGCGCCTTGTTGATCGTGAGGCCGTCGGCGAACTCGTGGGGCTGGCCGTTGATGGTTACTTGAAGCATGGCTCAATCTCCGTGGGGTAGTAGCGCAGGATGGATTCGGCAAAGCGCGCAAGGCCGGTGCCGTGGCCGCAAAGGCTCGCGAGCTTGAGCGCCGTGACAAGTTCGCGGCATTCTTGCAAGTCCGCCTTCGTGGCGTCACCGCCGAGGGCGTTGGTGAAAATCTCCTCGACTCGTCCGCTGCCGCTGCGGCACGGCGTGCATTTGCCGCACGACTCGTAAGCGCCGAACGAGAAGACGTGTTCCATCAAGTCTGGGATGGACGTGTGCTCGTCGAACGCCACCACGCCGCCGTGGCCGACGCCCGCGCCGATGGCCGCGAGTTCCTCGAAGCCAAGCGGCGTGTCAATGAGGTGCGGCGGAATGATGCCGATGATCGGCCCGCCGATGAGGATGCCCCTCAGTTTCCCGCCGCCGCGCAGGCCACCGCCGAGGTTTTCGATGATGTGGCGAACGGTGACGCCGAACTCGACCTCGTAGAGGCCGGGGCGATTGAAGAGCGAATTGAGCGAGAGCGCCTTCGTGCCGCGGCTCTTGTTGAAGCCCATCTCCGCGTAAGCCTCGCCGCCGTGCGTGACGATCCACGGCACGTTGACGAGCGTCTCGACGTTGTTGAGCAGAGTCGGTTTTT
This sequence comes from Verrucomicrobiales bacterium, assembly GCA_005791875.1. GTDB lineage: Bacteria > Verrucomicrobiota > Verrucomicrobiia > Limisphaerales > SXTU01 > SXTU01. Next base: position 2,435 of record SXTU01000082.1, on the reverse strand, counting down.
CGAACAACCCACGCTCGGTCGGATAGGGCGGACGCGCCATCACCTCGGGGCGTTTGCCTTCGATGGAACGGAGCAGCGAAGTCTCCTCGCCACAGACGTAGCTGCCGTGGCCAGTGTAAACTTCGAGCTCGAAGGCGAAGTTTTTCCCGCCGATCTGCGGCCCGAGCCAACCCGCCGCGCGCGCCTCGGTAATAGCTTCACGCAGCACCTTGTTTGCGAGCGGGTATTCGAGGCGGACGTAGATGTAGCCCTTGCTCGCGCCCACCGCGTAGCCCGCGAGGATCATGCCCTCGATGAGCGCGTGCGGGTCGTCCTCCATCAAGTAGCGGTCAATGTAAGCGCCGGCGTCGCCCTCATCGGCGTTGGCGACGACGTATTTCTCACCGGCAGGCTGCGATGCGACTGCGCGCCACTTGCGTCCGGCGGGAAAGCCTGCACCGCCGCGTCCGCGCAGGCCGGAAACCTCGACGGCGGTGAGAACTTGTTCCGGAGTTCCTGCGAGCGCCTTCGCAAGCGCCGCGTAGCCGCCAAGTTTCTGATACGCCGCGAGCGTCCGCGCGCCACCCGCTGCGATGTGGCCCAGCACGATGCCGTGCTTGGAGAACACCTTCACCGGCGGACGCGGGTTGGTCTGCCCCTTCACCGGTGCCGCGAAACATTCACCAAGGCAATACACGCGCGGATTCTGCGCATTCGCCTCCGCCCAAAGCTCGGGATTGAAGTGCCGCGCTGCGAAACACGCCGTCCCTTGGCACGCTTTGCCGACGTGCTCGCCATACGGCAGGTGGTAGAACGACTCGACATCCGGCGCGAGCGCGTGGCGCGTGCCGGTCAAATTGACGCGGGGCATTATGGAAGTCGCGTGCATGATTTCAGTGCGAGGACCGCCCGCCCGAGGCCGCGCCGTGTCCGATGTCGACGCGGTTCGGTGCGAACTTTTCTGACGAGGCGTTCATTTCGGTTGAGCATCCGCACTCGCGGCTGCGCTGCAACTTTTTTCAACTGACCGGTGACAGTTTTTCATCCGGGACCGCTGTTCGATCCCCGTGACGGTGGCGGGCGACGAGGTGCGCGGTGCGCGGGCGTCGCGCCCACCCCACCGCACGCAGGCACTTGAGGAACTCCCGCGCCGCGGGTCCGGGCGGGCGCTTCCGCAGCCAGAGTATGACCACCGTGCGGCGTGGTCGTGCGTCCTGAAGCGGGCGATAGACTGGGTGCTTCACCGGGCCGGAGGCGCACGCCATGCGCGGCACGAGTGAGATGCCCAATCCCGCCGCGACGAGGGCCTGGATAGTTGCGATTTGCGCGCTGCGGCAACTGACCGTCGGACGGAAATCCTGGCGATGGCAGAAGTCCAGCACCTGGTCGCCGAGACAATGACCCTCCTTCATCAGGATGAACCGCTCGCCTTCGAGATCTGACATGGTGATGGCCCCGAGCCGCGCCAGCCGGTGACGTGCGGGAAGGGCCAGGAGCAAGTCCTCCTCGAACAGTGTCTCCATCTCGAACCGCGCCTCGGTGATGGGCAAGCTGACGATGGCGAAGTCCACCTCGCCGCCGGCGAGCATCACGAGCATCCGCGCCGTGGTGTCCTCCTGCACCACGATTTGCACTCCGGGAAACTGACCGGCGAACTTTCCCACGACGGCCGGCAGCAGATACGGCGCGATGGTTGGCAGCACGCCCACGCAGACGGTGCCGCACGCCAGTTCGCTCGCCTCGCGGGCCTCGCGCCCCGCAGACTCCACCTCCTCAAGGATGCGCATGGCCCGGCGCACGAAGGCCTCGCCCACCGGCGTGAGCTGCGCGCGCTGGCGCAGCCGGTCGAAGAGCGGTTCGCCGAGTTCCTCCTCGAGCTTTTGGATTTGCTGGCTGAGCGATGGTTGCGAGACGCGGCACTGCTCTGCGGCGCGGGAGAAGTTGCCCGTGCGCGCCACGGCGACGACATACCGGAGCTGATGTAGTTCCATAAGCGAGTCAGGACGTGAATCTGGTGCGGCGGTCAGCCATAGGCATTGCCTATGGTGGCGGAAGGAAAGAAGTATTTCAATTTTCAGACCACGAATGCTCTGATGGGCCAATGGCAAACGCACACATCCATTTATCCACCAAACTCAGCTCAACCACTTAACAAAATCCCCATGTCAACCGAAGCCAAATGCCCTTTCCACCACGCCGCCGGGAGCAGAAGCGCCACGCGGACGCTCGGACGGCTCGAGGCCGGCGATCGTGTGGTTGGTCAGCGCCTTGCCGATGTAGTTCTCGATCGCCTTGACCTGCTTCCAGTCGTTCCGGGTAAAGAACGAGTAGGCGGTGCCGGTGGCGCCGGCCCGGCCGGTGCGGCCGATACGGTGCAGGTAGTCTTCCGCGATCTTCGGCAGGTCGAAGTTGATGACCTGGGTGATGTCGGAAATGTCGATGCCGCGAGCCGCAAC
>SXTU01000081.1 GCA_005791875.1 Verrucomicrobiales bacterium | reverse complement strand
TCGTTTGGCACGCGGGGGGAAGTGAGGAGTGATCAGTGAGGAGTGACTAGCGGGAGCGGCGACCAGTTGTTCGCGACCAAGTAAACTTGCGAGAGCCAGGCCGCCGAGGCCGCCGCCGCTTTGCCAGAGGAACTCGCGGCGAGAGCGCGGGCGCAAGGGTGCGACGCGGTGGAAGGGCGAGTTGTTGGTCATGGCGGCAACTTACACTGACGCACCAAGCTGGTGGCGGCTTCGCGCAATGCGGGTCGGAGCCACTCGCTCGGGTTAGTGAATGCCGGGGGCTCCGAGCTGGCTAGCTGTCCACAGGCTCTTTTGGAAGCCGGTGACTTAGCGGAACGCCTCTGCTTCCGGGGCTTCCATGAGCTGCCACCGTTTAAATCTTCGCGCCGTTTGAAGTGTATCGGAGTTCTCGGCGAGCAACTCCTGCAAGCGAAGCTCAATTCTCCGCTGTGTCCGCGGGGGAATTCCGCCGGGATGGATTGCCCCAGTGCTCATGGAAGCAGGTCAGACCTGGAACCACTCCTTCGCGAAGACGATGCGGGCATTCTTGGCGACAGCCTCGCTGGCCTTGATGACGCTGACGGTGGCCTCGAAGCCGTCTTGCGCCGTCGCACCGGGCTGGCGCGGGACGGAGGCGAGATGCTTCACCAGCGCGGCCTTGTCGGCGTCGCCGAAGGTGGCCTTGAAATCTTCGATGGCGTTGGTGACTTCGTTCGCGTTCGTCAGGAAGGCTTCGAGCGAGGACTGGAGCGAGGTCGTCATGGCCGGCGTGTTGTCCTCCACCTGGTCGCCCTGTGCGACGAGCTTGGTCGCGTTGGCCACGAGCGCGATGCCGGTTTCCTTCTGGAAGTTGTCCTTGCGCGCGTAAACCTCCCAGCCCAGCAGCGGCGCGTCGGACTCCTTGAACATCCACGCCTTGGTGCCGCGCATCATCACGGCGGCGTCGGTGCCGTAAATCATCTCGTAGTCCGAGTCGAACGAGTTGGCGACCGAGGTATCGTAGATGAAGTTCACGCCCTGCCCATACTCGAAAACGCACTGCGCGGTGTCCGCCACGGTGCGACCGTCGGCCCATTGCAGGATGCCACCGAAGCCGGTGACGGCGGCGGGCAGATCGCGGAGGAACCACGAGTTGTTGTCCACCTGATGAATGCCGATCTCGCCGACGAGGCCGGTGCTCTGCTCCTGACGGAGGTGCCAGTTGATCTCGCGCTCGCGGTCGGCATTGGGCGAGGCCTTGCGCCAGCTCTGCTTCTTGTGCCACTGCGCACGGGCGAAGAGGTTCTTGCCCAGCGCACCGCTGCGGACGAACTGCAAAAGGAAATGCCGCTGCGAATCGGAGCGCAGTTGAAGCCCGGCCTGGAAAACGGAAGTCGGCGTGTTCTTCGCCACCTGCGCAATGGCGCGGGCGTCCTCGACGGTGTGCGCCAGCGGGGCCTCGCAATAGACGTGCTTCCCAGCCGCGAGCGCCGCGGTAACGAGCTGCTTGTGCTGGTGCGTGGGCGTGGCGATGACCACGGCCTGCACGTTTTTATCCGCGAGCACCTTCTGGTAATCGCTCTCCTGTGCAGCGCCGGGAGCGTTCTCAGCGGTGCGGCGGAGGATCGCGCCGTAGGTGTCGCAGATGGCGACGATCTTCGCCTCCTTCGTGCGCGCGAGGACATTGACGATCTCCCGCCCCCACGGCCCAAGGCCGATGACGGCGACGTTCACGGTGAAGGCGGCCTTTTTCTCGGCAGGGGCCTGCGCCTGCGCGCGCAACTCCACCGCGCCGAGCGCGGCCAGCATGGCGGCGAAGGAGCTGCGTTGCACGAAGCCGCGGCGGTTTAGGTCGTTCAAGTTGTCCGGCGAAACGGTCGGATTCATGGGCGGCATGATGAGGAAGCCAAGGACGATGGCAACTGCAACGTGCAAGGCACACGAATTGATCGCTATAAACCTTGAAATGCCTTGACCCTCTCTTCATCGGCCAACTACGCTTCTGCATTGCTAGTCGCGCGTCATGTTTTCGCAACTTAAAAGCCTGTTTTCCAACGACATCGGGATAGACCTCGGGACGGCCAACTCCTTGGTTTACGTGCGCGATCAGGGCATTGTCTTGCGGGAACCGTCCGTCGTCGCCATCCAGGCGGGGACGACCAACGTGCTCGCTGTCGGTGAGGAGGCCAAGCGGATGCTCGGGCGCACGCCGGGAAACATCCTCGCCATTCGCCCGATGAAGGACGGCGTGATCGCGGACTTCGAGATCACGGAGGCGATGCTGCGGCATTTCATCCAGAAGGTTCATCACCGCAAGTTGATCGCGCCGCGCGTGGTCGTTGCGGTGCCTTCCGGCATCACGGAAGTGGAGCGGCGCGCGGTAAAGGACTCGGCCACCCATGCCGGGGCGCGAGAGGTTTATTTGATTGAGCAACCGATGGCTTCGGCCATCGGCGTGGGACTGCCCGTGCATGAGCCAGCGGGCAACATGATCGTGGACATCGGAGGCGGCACGTGCGAGATCGCGATCATCTCGCTGGCGGGCATTGTGTTCAGCCGGAGTCTGCGCGTGGGCGGGGACGAGTTTGACGAGACGATCGTAGCGCACATGAAGCGCACTTACAATTTGATGATTGGCGAACGGACCGCGGAGGAAATAAAAATCCGCGTTGGTTCAGCGTATCCGCTGGAGCAGGAACTCACGATGGAGGTCAAGGGCCGCGACTTGAGCGCGGGACTTCCCAAGACCATCACCATCCGCTCTGAAGAGATTCGCGAGGCCTTGAAGGAACCGTTATCGAGCATCTTGGAGTCGGTCCGCATCACGCTGGAACGCTGCCCCCCTGAACTGTCCGCGGACTTGATTGACCGCGGGATTGTGATGGCCGGCGGCGGGGCGTTGCTGCGGAACATTGACCGGCTCGTCGCGCAGGAAACCGGCTTGCCGGTTCACATTGCCGACGATCCGCTGACCGCCGTGGCCGAAGGCACCGGGCGCGTCCTCCAAGAACTCGCGTTCCTCAAGCGCGTCGCCACCTCCAGCACAGGCTGACCGTTCGCCCGCAACTCTGCGGGCCATGCTGCGCAAGCCGCAATATATCGCGCTCGGAATCGTGGCGCTGGTCGGGCTGATACTTCTCAGCCTGCCAGAGTCTGCGGCAAACCGCGTCAAGCTCGCGCTCACCGCCCTGTTCCTCCCGCTCTTCGGCCTGACGGAATCCACCCAGAGCGCCGCCCGGCGCGTGGGCAACTCGGTCGTCCCCCGCGAGGACCTCGTGCGCGAGTTGGAGCAACTCCGCGCGGAGAAGCAGAAGCTGGAGTTCAGCAACGCGCAGTTGCAGGAGGCTGCGCGCGAAAATGACGGCCTGCGCAAGCAAGCCGGTTTCCCCGCACGCGTGCAGTGGAAGCTCAAGCCCGCGCGCGTCATCGCCCGCGACCCGGCGAACTGGTGGCGCACCGTGTTCATTGACGCGGGCAGCAAGGACGGCGTGCGCGTGGACATGCCGGTCATCACGCCCGACGGACTCGCTGGGCGCGTCTCCACCGTCGGCGCGACGCGCTCGCAAGTCGTGCTGCTCGGTGACCAAAACTGCCGCGTCGCCGCGCGCGTGAAAGAGACGGCGGAGAACGGCGTCGTCATGCCCTACGCCGCCGACCCTGCGATCGTGACGCTCACCTACCTTTCACGCGGCACCCCGGTGAAGGCCGGGCAGTCCATCGTGACGAGCGGGTTGGAGTTGAAGCCCGGCAACAAGGTGGACACCAGCGGCCTCGGCGGCGTCTTCCCGGCGGGCATCCGTGTTGGCGAAATCCTGGACGTTCGCAATGTCGGCTTCGGCCTCTATCAGGAAGCGCGTGTGAAGCTGGCGGTGAACCTCAACTCCCTCGACCACGTGTGGGTCGTCGCTCAATGAGCCGCCTCGAAACCATTTCAATCGTGCTCGCCGCGTGGTTCGCGGTCGCCTTCGAGATTTCCTTCGATGGATTCCGCCACTGGTTCGGCGCGCAGATCAGCCTGCTGCCGGCGCTCATGGTTTACGTCGCCTTGTCCTCCTCGCTGCCGAGCGTGGCGCTGCTGGCAATCGTCGGCGGGCTGGCGCAGGACTCCTTCTCCGCGAACCCGCTGGGCGTCATGACTGTCGCGCTGGCGCTGACCGGCGTGCTGCTGCACTACAAGCGCGACCTCGTGCTGCGCGACCAAGCTTACGCGCAGGTGATGATGGGTTTCATCGCCAGCGCGCTGGTGCCCGCGTGCGTCGTGCTCGCCCTGATGAACACGCACAACCCCGTGCCCCTGACGGCGCGCTTGCTGACGCAATGGCTCGTGATGGCGATTGGCGGCGCGGTGGCGACACCGCTGGTCTTCCGGCTCTTCGCTCAACTGAACCGCTGGTTCACCTACCAGCCGGTTCCAGAATCGCGCTACCGCGAGACGCGGCAAATCAAGCGGACACGTTTTGGCCACAGATGAACACAGATGAACACAGATTGAAGGTGGGCAGCCGGCGATCTGGGCTGGAACGCAACGTGTCTTCTCCCTCTCCCTTTGCGGAGCAAGGGGTGAGGGCCGGGGTGAGGGGTGGCTGCTGCTGCGTTGGTGGCCGCACCCCTCATCCGGCCTTCGGCCACCTTCTCCCCTCGCTCCGCGAAGGGAGAAGGCGCGCATCTGTGGCACGCCCTTGTTCCCATCTGTGTCCATCTGTGTCCATCTGTGGCTTTCCAGTCCCCTGACCCATGCTCGTTTTCGACCAGCTCAAAAAACAGGACTCGCAGCTCCGCCTCGTGGCGATGGTGCTGGCTGCGGGGTTCTGCGTGCTGCTGGCGGGGCTTTGGTATGTGCAGGTGTTCTCCTCGAAGAGGTTTGCCGACAGCCTGGAAGACCAGGCGGTGCGCTCCGTGCGCATCCCGGCGGTGCGGGGGAAGGTTCTCGACCGCAATGGCCAGCCGCTCGCAGAGAACCGCCCGACCTACAACGTCGAGCTTTACCTCGCCGAGCTGGGCAAGCACTTCCACGCCGAGTATCTCCGCATCCGGCCGGCAAGCGTCCGCACGCGCGCCGAGCGCGAGCAGCTCGAGTGGTCCGCGCGCTACAACGTCGTGAGCAACATCACCGCACAGGTCAGCGACTGGCTCCAGCAGCCGCAGGTGATTGACCAGAAGAAATTCCAGCGCCACTACAACGAGGTCCGCGCGCTGCCCATTTCCATTTTGCAAAACCTCAACGCCTCACAGGTCGCGCGCTTCGCCGAGCGGCCCGGCGTGTTCCCGGGGCTCGACTTGGAGATCCAGCCGCTGCGCGTCTATCCGCACGGCAGCCTTGCCGCGCATGTCCTCGGCTCGTTGACGCGTGACGAGAGTTCGCAGGAAGAGGAGGACGCGTTTTACCATTACAGGCTGCCCGACTGGAAGGGCGTCACCGGCATGGAAGGCGTCTTCGATGGCCAGCTTCGCGGCGCTGCAGGCACGAAGTCCATGACCGTGAACCGTCTCGGCTACCGCCAGCAGGAGACCATGCTCCGCGCGCCCGAGCCGGGCGACAACCTCGTGCTCACGCTCGACTTCAAGCTTCAGCGCGCCGTCGAAGCCGCGCTGGTTTCGTCCATGTTCGGCGCACAGACACGCGGCGCGGCGGTGGTCATGGACGTGCAGACCGGGGACGTGCTGGCGATGGCGTCCGCGCCGACATTCGAGCCAATCGAATTCATGGGCAGAATTTCCACGGAGCACTGGACCAACGTCCTAAACCACCCGATCCAGAAGCCGATGCTCAACCGCGCTGCGCAGGAGAACTACCACCCCGGCTCGATTCTCAAGATGCTCACCGCGCTCGCCGCCCTGGAAATGGAGAAGCTCGATCCCATGGAGATTTTCAATGTCGAGGCCGACCCCGAGCGGCCGGGCAAGGGCTGCATCTATGTCGGCAACCGGAAGATCAAGGACACCGTGGCGAACGGTCCCTACAACTTCAAAAAGGCGCTGATGCACTCCTCGAACTCCTACTTCATCTACCACGGCCTCAAGCCCGGCGTGCTCCAGAAAATAATCATGCTCGGCGAGAAGTTCCACCTCGGTGAGCGGACCGGCATCTTGCCGCGACAAGAAACGGCAGGCGAGTTCCCCGACCAGACCGACCTCGTGCGCCGCTGGCAGCCCGGCGACACGGCGAACCTCTGCATCGGTCAGGGCAAGGTCTCCGTCAGCCCGTTGCAAATCGCCGTGATGACCTCCGCCATCGCGAACGGTGGAAAAGTTTTCTGGCCGCGCCTCGTGTTGCGCCTTGAGCCGAGCGACCCGCAGTTTGGCGAGAAGGTTTCCGAGTTCCCTCCGCGCGTGCGCGACGACCTCGGCGTGAAGCCGGAGAACCTCCGTCTGATTCACGAGGCCATGCTTGCGGAGGTGGAAGAAGCGGGCGGAACTGGATCCGGCGCAATCATCAAAGGCTTGAAGATCGGCGGCAAGACCGGCACGGCGGAGATCGAGCAGGGCGGCAAGATCGTGGACAAGACGACATGGTTCGCATCCTTCGCGCCGGTGGACCGGCCCAAGTGGGCGGTCATCGTGATGGTCGAGAGCGGCGCGTCCGGCGGCAAGACCTGCGCGCCGATCGCGAAACTGATTTACGAGGCTCTTCAGAAACGCGAGCGCGACGCCGGCCAGAAGAACTCAGCCCTCGCCAGTTTGAACTGACCCATGCTCGCGCGCCCCAGCATCTCCGAGAAGCCCGCCCGGTTTGACTGGGTGCTGCTCTGCGCCTTGCTGGGGCTGATGGTGCTGGGCGTCCTCTTCATCCACAGCGCGCGCTACGCCACCGAGTCGGGCGCGGGCGTGCTGTGGTTCAAGCAGCTCCACTTCCGGCAGGCCGTCTTCTACGCGCTCGGCTTGGGCGCAGCAGCAGCGGTGTGCGTCGTGCCTTATCAGACGCTTGCCCGCTGGTCGTATGTCTTCTACTGGGCCAGCATCCTCCTGCTCGTGCTCGTGCTCATCCCGCACATCGGCAAGGCGGCATACGGCGCGCGGCGGTGGATTGACCTCGGCATCTTCCAGCTCCAGCCGTCGGAGATCGCAAAGATCGCCTTCATCCTCGCGCTGGGAAATTTCCTCGCCCGCCCGCTCGACGAGCTGAAGCTCACGGGAAATTTCTGGAAGGCTCTCGCGATGCTGGGCCTGCCCTTCGCGCTCATCCTTGTGGAGCCGGACCTCGGCTCCGCGCTGGTGCTCATCCCGACCGGCTTCGTGATGATGTATGTCGCGGGGATTCCGGCGAAGTATCTGCGGCGCTTCCTCAGCGGCTCGGCGCTCATCGTCGCGCTCATCCTGGTGGACGTGCTGTTCGCGCCGCCGGGCTGGCAATTGAAGCTGCAGGACTACCAGCGGCGCCGGCTGCTCGTTTATTTCGGTCTCGACCACAAGTATTTCGCTCCGCCCAACGCCACGGCGGCGGAGCTTCAGAAGGCCCGCATCCAGGAGCGCAACGACTCTTACAACGTCGAGCAGGCGCTCATCTCCGTCGGCTCCGGTGGGCTGACGGGCAAGGGCTGGCGGCAAGGAACCCAGAACGTCTTGGGCTACCTGCCGCGCGCCGTGGCACACAACGACTTCATCTTCTCCGTGCTTGCCGAGGAGAGTGGATTCGTCGGGAGCGTGGTGGTCCTCTCGCTCTATGCGGTGGTTCTGTTCGCCGGAATCAGAATCGCCGGCCAGGCGCGCGACCGCCTGGGCAAAATGATGGCGGCGGGAGTGGTAGCGCTCCTGTTCAGCCACATGTTCATCAATATCGGCATGAACATACGTTTGATGCCCGTCACGGGCGTGCCACTGCCGCTGTTATCATACGGCGGGACTTCAGTGATCTGCACGCTTGTCGCCGCGGGCCTTCTCCAAAACATCTACCTGCACCGCAGGTCCTACTAATCATGAGCAACCGTTTCTCCAACCGCCGCGGCGGTCCCCGACACTTCCGCCCCTCCGGCGGCCTCAACCCCAACGCCAAGCCCGACCGCGCCGCCGCCATGGCGCGCCTCGCCGCCACAGTCGGTGCCGCCTCCAGTGGCGACGAATCCGTCTTCGCCCGCAGCCGCCACGAGCACGAGATCCGCCGCTCCGAGAACATCGCCGCCGGCCTCCCCGCCGAGGGTGAGCCGCAAGTATCCTCCAAGCCCGCCGGCCGCCACGACTACCGCGAGCCGAACCTCGAGACACCAGAGGAGGTCAACGCTGAGGAAGGCGGCGAGTTCACCCCCGTCGATGTCAAGGAACGCCCCAAGGGCCTCATGGCCCACCTCAAGCACGCCGCCCAGAAGGTCGTTACCAAGGTCAAGAAGCTGATGAAGCCCGAGGTGAAAGTTCACAAGGAGGTCATCATCAACTCCGAGTCGCTCGAGACACGCGTCGCCGTTAGTGAGGACGGCCGCCTGGAGGAATTCACCATCGAGCGCACCACCGAGGAGCGCCTCGTCGGCAGCATCTACAAGGGCAAGATCCGCAACATGGAAGACGGCCTGAAAGCCGCCTTCGTTGACATCGGTTTTGAGAAGAACGCCTTCCTCCACTACTGGGACATCGTCCCCAGCAGCCTCGACAGCGGCGTCGAGATCGTCGAGCGCGAGAAGAAAACCCCGCCCCAGGACAAGGCCCCGGAGAAAGCCAAGATCACCCAGAAGGACATCCCCAAACTCTACCCCAAGGGGAGCGACATCATCATCCAGGTCACCAAAGGCCCCATCGGCACCAAAGGCCCCCGCGTCACCACGCACCTCGCCCTCCCCGGCCGCTACCTCGTCCTCCTCCCCAACTCCGACCAGTCCGGCATCTCCCGCAAGCTCGACAACCACGAGGAGCGCCAGCGCCTCAAGAAAATCCTGCGCAAGCTCAACATCCCCGACGGCATGGGCGTCATCATCCGCACCGCCGGGGAAGGCCAGCAAGAACGCTACTTCATTCGCGATCTCGCCTTCCTCCTCGAGGAATGGAAGGCCGTCCAGGAACGCATCGAGAAGCAAGGCCCCGCCACCTGCGTCTTCCAGGAGCCCGACCTCATCGAGCGCACCGTCCGCGACTTCCTCACCGAGGACGTCGAGCGGATCGTCATTGACGACAGCAAGCAGTTCGAGCGCATGCAGGCCATGATCGGCAAGATCTCCCAGCGCTCCATCGCCAAGGTGAAGCTCTACAACGAACCCCAGCCCGTCTTCGACCGCTTCGGCATCAGCCGGCAGCTTGAGGCCACCTTCTCCCGTCAGGTCCACCTCAAGAGCGGCGGCTACCTCGTCGTGGACGAGACCGAAGCCCTCGTCGCCATCGACGTCAACACCGGCAGCCATAAGAGCAAGGACCATGACAAGGAAAACACCATCGTGAAGGTCAACCTCGAGGCAGCCGAGGAGATCGCCCGCCTCCTGCGCCTGCGCAACCTCGGCGGCCTCATCGTCCTGGACTTCATCGACATGAAGCACCGCCGCGACCAGCAGAGCGTCTATGCCCGCGTGAAGGACGGCCTGCGCCGCGACAAGGCCAAGACCCACATCCTGCCCATCTCCCAACTCGGCCTCATGGAGATGACCCGCCAGCGCCACACCGAGAGCATCCGCTCGACCGTTTATCAGGACTGCCCCTACTGCAAAGGCCGCGCGAAGGTGAAGAGCGCCCTGACCATGAGCGTGGAGATCCAGCGCAAGCTCCAGGAGATCCTCAAGAAGCGCCCGCGCACCGACGAGGACTTCCAGCTTCGCGTCGTCTCGCACCCCACCGTCCTCGAGCGCCTGCGCAAGGAGGACGAGCAGATCCTCATAGACATGGAGAAGAAGTTCTTCGGCAAGCTCACCTTCCGTGCCGACCCCGTCTTCCACGCCGAGCAGTTCAAGATCCTCAACGCCCTCACCAACGAGGAGATGGCCAGCGTCGGAGCCTGAGCGGGCCGCGAAGTGAGCCACGCTTCACGCCTTCTCCCTTCGCGCAGCGGGGGAAGAAGGTGGCCGAAGGCCATGCACCCGCGACTGACAGAAATAATACCAACCACGGATGGAGGCTGGCATAATCATTCGGCTGGCGGCTGGACACTTGCTCCCTCACCCCGGCCCTC
>SXTU01000080.1 GCA_005791875.1 Verrucomicrobiales bacterium | reverse complement strand
TTCCTCGGCTTCAACCTCGGCGATGATTACCAACTCGCGAACTACACCCAGCTCGTCGGTCATTGGGAGCGCCTCGACCGCGAGTCCGACCGGCTGAAGGTCGTGCCCATCGGCTTGACCGAGGAGGGGCGCACGATGGTCATGGGCATCGTCACGTCGCCCGCGAACCATCGGCGGCTCTATGGCTTCAAGGACACCGTGCGCCGGCTCGTGCTGGGCGAGGCCACGGCGGCGGACGCGCGCAAGCTCGCCGAGGAAGGCCGTGCCGTCGTGTGGATTGACGGCGGCCTGCACGCGACGGAGACGCTCGGCTTCACGCAATTGATGGAGACGCTCTGGCAGCTCGTCAGCCGCGACGACGCGGAGACCCGGCGCATCCTCGACGACTGCATCATCCTCTTCACGCCCGCGAATCCCGACGGCATCGAGCTGGTCGCCAACTGGTATATGCGCGAGGCGGAGCCGAAGAAGCGCTCCTTCGCCGGGCTGCCGCGCCTCTACCAGAAATACATCGGCCACGACAACAACCGCGACTTCTTCGCCTGCGTGCAGTCGGAGTCGAAGGCCCTCAACCGCATCCTCTACCGCGAGTGGTTCCCGCAGATTCTCTACAACCACCACCAGTCCGGCCCGCAGGGCACGGTGATGTTCGCGCCGCCGTTCCGCGACCCGGCGAACTACAACGTGGACCCGCTGGTCACGAGCGGCATTGACGCGGTGGGCGCGGCGATGATGCAGCGCTTCCTGGCCGAGGGGAAACCGGGCGTGACCGTCCGCTCCGGGGCGCGCTACTCGACGTGGTGGAACGGCGGCCTGCGCACGACGGCTTACTTCCACAACATCATCGGCCTGCTCACCGAAACCGTCGGCAGCCCCACGCCGATGACGATTCCGTTCCTGCCGGACAAGCAGCTCCCCAAGGCCGACTACCTTGCGCCCATCGCGCCGCAGCGCTGGCACTTCCGGCAGTCCGTGGACTACTCCGTCACCGCGAACTACGCGGTGCTGGACTACGCCTCGCGCCAGCGCTCGACGCTGCTGTTCAACGCGTGGCGCATGGCTCGCACCGCCATCGAGCGCGGCAGCCGCGACAGTTGGACCGTGACGCCCAAGCTGGTCGAGCACGCCGCCAAGGAGCGCAAAGGCAGCCCGCTGATCGCCAACTCCGCGACGAACGAGTTCAAGCGGCTGCTGCAAGACCCGGCGAATCGCGACCCCCGCGGCTATGTCATCCCCGCGAACCAGCGCGACTTCCAAACGGCCGTGAAGTTCGTCAACACGTTGCTGGAAACCGGCGTGCAGGTGCATCGCGCGACGGCGGACTTCACCGTCGGCACGAATCGCTATCCCGTCGGCAGCTACGTGGTGAAGTGCGCGCAGCCCTTCCGCGCGCATGTGCTAGACATGTTTGAACCCCAGGATCACCCGAACGACTTCCCGTATCCCGGTGCCGCGCCGACCGCGCCGTATGACATCGCAGGCTGGACGCTGGCGTTTCAGATGGGCGTGAAGTTTGAGCGGGTGCTGGAGGCGCTTGATGCGCCGGTGCGGGCAGTCAGTTACCCGGTCGCACCCCCGCGAGCGGTTGTGTTCGACACAGATGGCGCGAAGATTTTTCTCCTGAGCCCGCGCGCGACCGACGCGTTCCGCGCCGTGAACCAGCTCGTCGCGGACGGCGAGAAGGTATCGCGCCTCTCCTTGCCGTGGAGGGGTGAAGGGGTGTTGCATCTGCCCGGTTTCTTTGTTGTGGAGCGGCAGGCCGACACGCTGCCGCGACTCGAACGCATTGCCGCGACGCTCGGCACGCGTTTCGGCGGCAGCCGCGAAGCTCCCGCGCACGAGGCTGTGCCACTCCGCCCGCTGCGCATCGGCCTGTGGGACCGCTACGGCGGCTCGATGCCGTCGGGCTGGACGCGCTGGGTGCTGGAGCGGTTTGAGTTTCCGTTCCAGGTCGTGTTCCCGCCGGAGCTGGACCGGGGCAACCTGCGCGAGAAGTTCGATGTGCTGCTCTTCGTGGACGGCGCAATCCCCGCCTACACGCGCGGCTCTGGCTCCACCACGAACACGACGAGCACTACTCCCACTCCCACCGGCGATGCGCCCGCCGACACCAGCGGAGACGTGCGCGAGGAGTCGCTCCCGCCCGAGTATCGCGGCCAGCGCGGCAGCGTCACGACGACGAAGACCATCCCGCACCTTCGCAAGTTCCTCGAAGACGGCGGCACCATCCTGACCATCGGCAGCTCCACGAGCCTCGCGCGGCACTTGGACTTGCCCATCGCGAACCACCTCACCGAGCCGGGCAAGACCACGGCGCTGCCGCGCGAGAAGTTCTACGTGCCCGGCTCCGTGCTGCGCGCCCGCGTGGACACGGCGCATCCGCTCGCTTGGGGCATAGAGCCGGATGTGGACGTGTTCTTCCAAGCCAGCCCCGTCTTCCGCTTCACGGACAAGGCCGCGCCGGGTCAGCTCGACTGCGTCGCGTGGTTCAACTCACCGAAGCCACTGCGCAGCGGCTGGGCTTGGGGACAGGAGCATCTCGACAGTGGCATTGCCATCGCGGAAGTGCGCGTGGGCAAGGGGCGCTTGGTTCTCTTCGGCCCGGAGATCGCCTTCCGCGCGCAGCCGCACGGGACGTTCAAGTTCCTCTTCAACGGGCTCTGGCTGCCCGCGCTCGGCGACGCTCGATGAAGGGAAGCCGGTTGGCGGATGAAAGGCGAACGCGCGTTGCTCCTCAGAAGCCAAGGTTCACGTTGCCACCGATGGCATCGCCGGCCGAGGTCAGGCGAAGGAATACTTTGGGTTGAGTGGGAGGATTCCACACCGGCGTGCCAATCTTGCAGTCGCCGATGGGACCGAAGTCGGCGAGCATTGCGCCGGTCGTCAAGCGCGGAGGCATTTTCAAAAACTCAGTATGGCCGTCGGCGAGCGCCACCTGTGCCCCGGCGTTATGCCGTGTGAGACCGACGCCATACAGAGCGGCATTGCCCTGATTCCAACTGTTGATGCGTATCCAGTTCCAATCGGAAACGCTCCAGTTGAAGTTGTTCATCCGCCGGGAGTCTTCGGTCGTCACCAGATAATCCGTGGGCGTGTCAATTTGGGTCGTGCGCAGCGCGCGGGCGGATGGCCGGATGATGTGAGAATTCACCACGTAATCCACCGGGTAGGGAAGGTTCGGATAAAACGTGCCGCCGTCGAAATGCCCGGGGCATTTGTAGATGTTCGTGTTGTTGCCGACATAGGGGAGCAGGAGTTTGAACCAGACGTCCGGAGCCGTCATCAGCGGAGCGTTCGCGGCAAACGTGCCGGCAATGTAGCGGTCGTCATGATCACTGGCATAGACCAAGAAGGCCAAGGCCATCTGTTTCTGGCTGTTGAGACACTTGACGGCGTGCGCCTTGCCCTTGGCTTTCGCCAGTGCCGGCAGGAGCATGCCTGCCAGAATCGCGATGATCGCGATGACGACGAGGAGCTCGATCAGCGTGAAGCCGGTGGCGCGGAGGCGATTGGTCGGAGTTTTCATTTTCAACGTGTGGGGGGGGGGTGACGGGATGCGGGCGAAGAATATTCAGCGGCGTAGCCGTCTCGCCTGTAGCCGCCGAGGTGAGGAGGCGGACGGCGGAGTGGCCGGACGAATCCGCCTCCTTACCTCGGCGGCTACGCGGGGTTACACCCTTCCCTTCACCAGCGACTCCACCACTGCCGGGTCCGCGAGCGTTGAGATGTCGCCGAGGTTATCCAACTCGTAATGGTCGTCGTTCTGAATACGCGCAGGCGGTGCCGAGAAATCGGTCGGCACGCTGAAGTTGTAGCGGTAGCGGCGGTACTCGTTGTTTTGCTGCTCAGCGTTCACCCCACCTTCAAGGGTCAACCACTCGCTGACCGACCAAGTGAGTGTGTTGAGCATGCCGGTCTGATCTTCCTTCCATTGC
>SXTU01000079.1 GCA_005791875.1 Verrucomicrobiales bacterium | reverse complement strand
TGTCCACCTGCTCCTGGGCGATCAAGGAGGTGACACTCAGAAGCAAAGCGAGGCAAAGGCAGCGGGTCATGGCTCAAGCTCTGACTTGAGCTGCCGAGCCGGGCTTCACGCCCAGCGTAAAGCGGACACTCCTGTCCGCTGCCCATGAGCCCGAAGTAGAGAAAGCGAGCGGGCACGCACGTCTGCGGCGAGGAGCGCGGCATTCATGCCGCAGTCGGCCGCGAGCGTAAAAGTGCGTTCGAGCAACCGTTAGCTTTCGCACGTTTCTGCGGCCTGAAGGCCGCG
Source organism: Verrucomicrobiales bacterium (assembly GCA_005791875.1). Taxonomy (GTDB): domain Bacteria; phylum Verrucomicrobiota; class Verrucomicrobiia; order Limisphaerales; family SXTU01; genus SXTU01. Next base: position 15,803 of record SXTU01000079.1, on the reverse strand, counting down.
CTCCTCGCCAGCGCCTGCCGCCCACTTCGGAATTCGGGTTCAATGCTTCGCTGAGGGGCGGGCGCTATGAGCATGTCAGCGGCGGCGTGAAATTGGTGGAAATGCGGCGGTTTGAAATTCCCGATTTTTTCGGGCACAGGACGTGCTTTTCTGGCGGGTTGGAGGTGCCAATGGCTCTCGAAATGCCAGGGAACAGGGAAGTCCACCTCAACACCCCTTCGTTTCAACACGACCTTGGCATCCCGCATCACCGCCAGTCCGCCTTGAGCCAAAACGTCCATCTTCACCAGGCCGATCATTTCAACCGCGTCCATGTCGAAGTGCGTGGTCGGATACCCCTTGGCGGAAACGAACGTGGGGGTCAGTTCGTGCATTGATTGGCGGGACAACACCACGCCACAGGGATGCTGTTTCGGATAACGAGGAGCGCCTTCGAGACAACCAGCCATCTCGATGGCTGAACGGTAGGGTTCCTCGTCTAGCGGGAGCGTGCTGGTTTCAGGGTTGGCGCGCAGCAACTCGATCAGCCCGGTCCCACTCTTGGGCGCTGGTTCATCAGGCACCCAGCCACCACCGAAGCCCCAAGGAAAGTGCTCGGTGAACTTTCTGACCTCGCGTTCAGCCACACCCAGCACTTTGGCTACTTCGGCAAACGCACTCCTGGCTTGGAAAGTGGAGAAGCCGCCCACAACCGCACAGTGCCCAGCCCCATACTTGGCGAAAATCAAATCAACAACGTCGTCCTTCCGGTCGTGGGGAAAGTCGATGTCGATGTCCGGCAGCTTGTTCAGCGCCATCCGGTCCTTGTTGAGGAAGCGGCGGAAGTAGAGGTCGAAACGGATTGGGCAGACGTCGCTGATCCCAAGGCAGTAGCAGACCAATGAATCGGCCGCACTGCCACGGGTGATCCATTCGATTCCTTCGCGCCGGCATTGTTGCAGGATGTCCCAAACGACCAGGAAGTAATCCTCGTAGCCCACGTCCGCGATGATGGCTAATTCCTCATCAGCCTGGCGTTGCATGGTGGCGTGTTTGAGCGGGTATCGTCTCCGCAAGCCCTCCTCGACCAAATGGCGAAGGAACTGGGGCGAGGTGGTGCTGTCGGGAGTATTGAAGGCGGGGAACTGTGGCTTACCCAGCGGCAGCTCGAAGTTGCAGCGGTCAGCCAACTCAAGGGTGTTGGTGAGCAGCTCGGGCTGAAACTGTCGCCAATTGGAGACACTCTGCGGGGAGCGGAAGTGGAACTCCCCGTTCAGCCGCTTCTCGGGATGCTGTTGCTTGAGCAGAGTCAGGGTGCGGATGCTCTGGACCACATCAAACTTCCAGCGGTCAGCAGCACCGGCGTAGTGGACGGGCTGGTGAAGGACGACTGGCTGATCACCGGAACCTTTTTTTAGCTCATCGCTGCTGGCCACTCCCCGGTAGAAGCGCGAGGGAAAGTGGCTGGAGAAGCGCTCATCAACCCCGACCGCCAGCAATCCTTCCGTCATCCCCTCCAACTGCGGCTTCGGCATCGAGAGCAGCCGGCACAGGTGGTGGTAGCCGGTCGGGTTCTGCACATAGAGGCAGAGCGGATGGCCATTGACGATCCCGACCTGGAGCCGCTGTGGCAGGGGATGCGGGATACGACATGGAAGAAGACCGGGTAGGTTCAGACGCCTGCCTCACCAGCTCGGCCCCGGCGCTCCGGGCCTCCGCGTTCACCTCTTTCACGGCCTTGTAGGGGCTGAACTCCTTGACCGCCTCCTCGTATTTGCGCCCCGGCTTCAGAAGGAACCGAGCGGCCAGGAATGCGTCGCTCGTATCGCTGACCGTCATCGCCATCTGCTCCCCCACCGTCGGCATCATCGACCAGTTGTTGAAGACGTGGACAACCCCATGCCGCTTGAGGACCGCAAAGTAGTCGGGTTGGAGCCAGTCCTTGTTGCGGATTTCAACGCCGTAGTTCCACTCCTTCGGCAGCTTGGAGAGAAAAGCGTCCAGATCAGCCACGAAGTCTCGCCCGTGCTGGTAGTCGGTGGAGTAGAACCGGCTGAACTCGAACATCAACAGCCCGACGTTGCTTCGGAATGGCTCACACGGCTTCAGGAAGGCGTTGAGGAACAGGTCAGCGTTGAGGAAGTTCTCGTTCGGCTTCCCTGCCTTGATACCGAATCGGGGCAGATTGGTGAACTTCTTCAACGTGATGTCGTCGGTCACTTTGAAGGTGAACAGGAAATCGCCAGGCACCTTCTCGACCAGCCCGCTCAGATATTTGGCTGATGGAAACTGGTAGTAAGCGGCATCCACGCAAACGGTTTTGAACGTCTCCGCATACTCAACGAGGCAATCCCGTTCGAACCTGGTCTTCGCAAACTTCCCCCTGTAACAGTAGCGCTGTTCGTCGTAAATCTGCCCAGTCCAGCCTTCGTATTTCCAGCTCGACGTTCCAATGAAAATGTTGTCAGCGGCGAGGCGTTGAACCGCAGATTGCAGCCTGGTCTTGAAGCTGGCGGGTCGAACGAAATCGAAGAGGTCGGACATGATGAGTCTACCTGCCCGGATCTTTGCCAAGATCGACCCAATCGCCATTGCGCAATCTGTAAGCGTAGGTTCTTGGGTAACTGTTGCTCTTCTTGAACTCGACGAAGAGTTTTTCGCCGTTCTTGAATTGAATCGTTGCCTTCATCTTCGGAATGTCGATCCCGATCCTGTCAATGTGGCTCCGCATGGCTTCACGCAAGGCGATCACGTCATTCTCGTTTTGAGCCGCGACATGCCGCAAAAATTCCAGCTTGCCGTTTACCATTTTGACCGAAACCGGAATCACCTCCAGCGGTAGTTTTCCGGGGCGATTGATCGACGCCTCCAGCCTCGCCTTGACCTCCTTCCAATCAGCCCGATGATCAATCAACAATCTGCTGTCCTTGGCAGCCTCCAACTGCCGAACCAAATTCGCCTTTTCCGCTTCCATCTGCTGCAAAATTTTCGTGCCCGCTTCTGAAGGAGTCGCCATGAACAGCTTGGAAGCCATGACCAGTTTTTCTTCCAATTCGCTTACTCTACCGTTCAGGGCTTGGATTTCTTGGTGCGCTTGACGAGCTGATTGGTCATCAAGCCTTGAGGTTGTTGGCCCAGCCGATGCGATTACACGGAGCAACGCTTGCTCGGTTCCATAAATTGACATCGTCTTCGGGTTGCAAATCTTCAGATGCGCACCGTGACATTGAAAGTAGTGGTAGCCGTTTCCCAAGCACCTCACGACGCTTTCGCCGCAAAGTTCGCATTTCAGAAGGTGACTAAGTGGATGCGGGTTGTGGTTCTTCTGTCCCTTGTAGGTGTATCGAGTTTTGATGATGGCCTGGACCGCGTAAAAGTCAGATTCGGGGACAATCGCCGGAAAGAAACCCGGAACTTCTGGAGTGGTGCCCGTGTAAAATCCGATGATCTCCTTAGATTTCAGAATTCGTTGAATGTAGGTCGGGTGCCACAGTTTGTTCCCACCTTTGCTCTTGGCGATGTTGGCGACCTTTTCCTTGATGAGGATCTGCGCGATGGATTGCGTCCCAAAACCTTCAAGGTAGAGCTTAAAGATTCGCCTGATCACCTCGGCCTTTGCGGGAGTGGCGATGTATTGCTTGTTCTTGGACTCGAGCCATGCAGGCAACCTGATGTTGATGTGCTTGCCCTCGGAGGCGAGCTTGTTGCGATTGATCCACGACTCCTTCACGCGGTAGCTCTTGACCTTGCTTTCCTCATGGGCACGGCTCATGACCATGATCGAGACGATCAACTCGAACGGATTCGCCGTGAGCGACTCTTTGCTGTAGCGCCGTTCATTGTCGGAGAGCGCCACGATTTCGATGCCTCGATTGATCAGGTTGAGCAACATCAACTGCGCGGACACAATGTCCTCACGGCTCAACCGATCCAAATTCTCCACGATCAACACTGTGCCCTTGGGGATCTTGCCGTCAGCAACCTGTTTCTCCAACTGGCCCAATGCCCCCGTCGCGCTGCGGTGATCGCCTTTGAACGCCGACTTACCGAGGTCTCGGAGCCGGTAATCGTTCGTCAGAGTCAGGCCGTTTCTTTTGCAATACGCCTCCGTCGCCTCCGTTTGACGACGGATGGAATCGCCCCCGAACTGTTCAATGGTGCTGAACCGGACGTAACTGATCGCCAACCGTTGCTTCATGGAGGCTGAAACTGCTCCGAAAAATGTTCCGTGTAAATAAAACAAACAGGAGGCAGTCATGATCTCGGAATACGAGGTCAATCTCGCCACGCGTGGAGCGGAAGTTCGCGGTAAGGAATTTCAGGCCGTGCGCCTGCAAGTGCGCCTTCGCCGCGCGCTCGCCGAGCTTGCCGCGCCGGAGATGCTCCGGCTGTTCGGTGGCGGCGAGCGCCTTGAGTTTTTGCCAGAGTTTCTTCATTCAGAGCCGTGTGGCGTGCTGCGTGTTGCGTGTTGGGCAAAACCAATTCCCAGCCGCATGCCCATGCCCGGCACGCCACACGCAGCAAATCTTGCTCATCGCCCCTCCTTCACAAACAGCTCCTCCTGCTCCGCCTTCAACGGCGCGAAGCTGCGGCGGTGGATGGGACACGGCCCCAACCGCGCGAGCGCAGCCAGGTGCGCGGGCGTGCCGTAGCCTTTGTGCTCCGCGAAACCGTAGCCGGGAAACTGCCGGTCGAACTGGCGCATCAGCCGGTCGCGCGTGACTTTCGCCAACACGCTGGCGGCGGCGATGGAGTAGCTGCGCGCGTCACCCTTCACCAGCGGCGTCTGCGCCCAGCGCAGCGACCTCACGCACAAGCCGTCCACGAGGACATGCGCGGGCGTAGGCGTGATCTGTGCGAGTGCGTCGTTCATCGCGCGGTGCGTGGCTTGCAGGATGTTGATGTGATCAATCACCGCCGCGCCCGCCTGCGCGATGGCGTAGCGGACTTCTGCGCGCGACGTGAGCCAGGTGAAGTAATGCTCGCGCTGAGTCTCGGTGAGCTGTTTGGAGTCATTCAGCTTCGCCAGCTCGGCGGGAAACTCACTGCGCAGCCACGCGACCGGAAACATCACCGCCGCCGCGACCACCGGCCCCGCCAACGGCCCGCGCCCCGCCTCGTCGAGGCCCGCGAGCAGAGTGATCCCGCTGGCCAGCAACTCGCGCTCATGTGCAAGACGGTCCACCACCGCGCCCGTTCCTTCGCGCCCTTCGCGTCCTTTACGTGAGGCAGTCCTTGCCATGCTTCAACTAACCGCCTCGAGCGCCGCTGCGAAGTCCGCCGGCCAAGGCGCTTCGCACGTCAGCACCTTGCCGGTCTTCGGATGCGTGAAGCCCAGCCGCGCCGCGTGCAGCATCTGGCGCGGGGCCTGAAAGCCGGTCAGCTCCAGAAACTTCGTGTTCTGCTTCTTGCCGTAGATCGAATCGCCCACCAGCGGATAGCCGAGATGCTCCATGTGGACGCGAATCTGATGCGTGCGGCCCGTGTGCAACGTGCAATGCACCAGCGTCGAGAACTTCAGCCGCCGCACCACCGTGTAGCTCGTCCACGCGCTGCGCCCGCCGCCGTCCGTCGCGGCCATGCGCTTGCGATGCGTCACATGGCGCGCGATGGCCACCTTGATCTCGCCCTGGCTGCGCGTGGGCGCGCCGCAGATGAGCGCGTGATAAACCTTCTCCACCTCGCGCCGCGCGAACTGCTCGGACAACGCGGTGTGAACCGCGTCGCTCTTCGCCACGACCATGCAGCCGCTCGTCTCAAGGTCCAGCCGGTGCACGATGCCCGGCCGCGCCACGCCGCCGATGCCACTCAACTGACCTTTGCAGTGATGCAGCAGCGCGTTGACGAGCGTGTGCCGCTCGTGGCCGTTGCCGGGATGCACGGCGATGTCTGGTGACTTGTTCACGACGAGTAGCGACTCGTCCTCGTAAAGCACGGTGATAGGCAAGTCCTCCGGCTCGGCCTTGTCAGGGCGCGGGTCCGGCCAGTGAACAACGACGACCTCGCCCGCGTGCGGCGCGTGCGTGGGTTTCACCTTCTCGCCGTTGACGGTGATCTCGCCCTCCTCGATGAGCCGCTGGAGCGCGCTGCGCGAGGCCATCGGGTAACGCGTGTGCAGGAAGCGATCGAGTCGCTCGCTGGGCAGCGTGAACTCGACGGTGAAAGTATCGGAACGGTCACTCATGCTGGCTTGGGAGTTTGGACTTCGGACTTTGGACTTTGCCCGCCACCGGACTTGAACCAGACGTAGAACCCCACGCCCGCCGCGAAGATGCCGATGCTCACGAGTTGCCCCGGCGAGAGCGGGCCGATGAACTTCGTCGGCGCGTAATCCCCACGGAAGTGCTCGACCAAGGCACGCACCGGTGCGTAGGCCATCAGGTAAACCGCGAAGACCTGCCCGTCGAACTTCTTGCGCCGATAGAACCACGCCAGTGCGCCGTAGAGCGCGAGATTCAAACCCGCCTCGTAGAGCTGCGTGGGATGCACGCCCGCACCGTGCGTCGCGTGGTCCGCCGGGAAATGCACCGCCCACGGCAGATCGCACGCGCGCCCGTGGCAGCAGCCAGTCATGAAGCAACCCATCCGGCCCAGCGCGTGACCTAGCGCGACGCTGGGCACGAGCGCATCGGCGAGCTTCCAGACTGGGAGCTTCTTCCAGCGCGCAAAGATGATGCCGCAAATCGTCGCGCCGATGAGGCCGCCGTAAAACACGAACCCGCTGCGCGTGGTGAAGATGTGCGAGAGCGGTTGGTCCGCGAACTCCTCGCGCCAATAGCTGATGACGTAGAGCACCCGCGCGCCGACGATGCCGCCGAGGAACAGCCAGAACACCACGTCCGCCACCGCGTCCGGCGAGAGGCCGTAGCGCAGCCCGCGCCGCTGGGCCGTCCAGTAGCCGGCCATGAACCCGAGAGCCACGAGTATGCCATACCAGTGGACCGTCAAGCTGCCGATGCTGAACGCGATCTCGTGCACTGGGCGGAGACTAAGCCGAGCGGTGGGCAGCGTCGAGCGTGGTCCGTATGTGACGAGGTGACGAGTCTCCAATCACCGCAGAGCGCGAAACTCGACACGCGGAATCAAGTCAGAGACTCCGCACGTCGTCTCCCACGAGGGCGGGGCGGGGCACCGGGCGGATTTCGGCCCGCGCCTTGACAGGTGACTCACTCACTGATCCACGAGGACGGCTTCCAGCTTCTTCGCGTCAATGGCGTATTTCTTGCCCGCCGGCGGTGTCGGCAACCGGTAGATGCAACGGGCTTGGACCAAGTCGTCCAGTGTGGCTGGTTGTTTTCCTTGGGACAGGTAATAGGCGCGCACGGCCATCGAGAGTTCGGCGAGGTCCTTCTGCGGGTCTGGGGGCGCGGCGGGTTGGGCGCTCGCGGGAGTTTCAGGGGCGGGCCGTTTCTTGCAGCCGGGCAGGGCCACGAGCAACAGCGCGAGCAGAAGAAGTGTTCTCATGGGGTGGAATTTCCGTCCGGTGCGCGGGCTTCACTTGTCCCACAGCGCGCGGGCATCGCCGCGCGGCAGGAGCCAGCCGGCCTGGCTGGTGCGCATGGCCTCCACGTGGCCGTCCACGAAGCCCATGTTGCCGCGCTGATTGTGCCGGTTGACGGGGCGCGGCGTGCTCGGGTCGCCGGCGGCCCCGGAGAGGATGCTTCCGGGGGACTTGAAGTAATACGGTCGCGTGCCCACGGCGAGCGAGTTGGACACCCACTTGTCGGGGTCCGGCTCGGTTTGATTGCCGGGGAGCGGCTCGGCCACGAGGAGTGCGCAGTCCGCGAAGATGATCGTGGCCGACGGCTGGGAAACGGCCTGGACGCGCACGATCGTGGCGTCGCTCCAGGTGGTGGCCAGTTCCGCATAGGCGATACCGACCCCGAAGGCAGGCGTGTTGCCAGAGTCCTTCAACTCATATCCGGGGCACTGGTAGCTCTTGCTCGAGGCGCCGAAGAAGGGCCGGATGTAGTCCATCCACCAAACCCGCGTGGCGCTGGGCAGGATGGGGTCCCCCGGCGGCATCGGGATGAACAGCGGCGCGTTCATTGTGTCCGTGCAGAGCTTGACGATCCGGTCGTCGCACGCATCCGAGTAGAGCGTCGAGCCGAGGGAAATCTGCCGCAGGTTGTTCGTGCAGGCGATGCCCTTGCTCTTGGCCTTCGCCTTGCCCAAGGCCGGCAACAGCATCCCGGCCAGGATCGCGATGATGGCGATGACGACCAACAGTTCGATGAGGGTGAAGGCCCTGGGGCTTCTGGCGTGGCCGGCCTGGTTCATGGGTGAATTTCGGATGGCATACGAAATCTGTCGGTGATGCCGGTCGAGCCATTTTTCCGCTGCGCTGTGGCGGACGGTTCCGCTACCGTCGCGGCATGAGCACCACGATTCGCGCGTTCGCCCTGCTGGCCGGGCTGTTTTGCTTTGCTGCCCAAGCTTCCGGGGCGGACGCGCCGCGCCTGAACATCCTCTTCGTCTTCGCCGATGACTGGGGCCGCTACGCCAGCGCCTACGCGAAGGTGGATGGTCGCCCCACCATCAACGACGCCATTAAGACGCCGAACGTGGACCGAGTGGCGCGCGAGGGCGTGCTGTTCAAGCACGCCTTCGTCAACGCACCGAGCTGCACGCCGTGCCGCAGCTCGTTGCTCTCGGGCCGCTACTTCTTCCAGACCGGACGCGGCGCGATCCTTCAGGGCGCGGTGTGGGATGAGAAGATCCCGACCTTCCCGCTGCTGCTGCGCGATGCGGGGTATCACATCGGCAAGAGCTTCAAGGTGTGGAGTCCCGGCACGCCGGCGGACGCGGGTTTCGGCGGGCAGCAATACGCGTATCAGAAGGCCGGCGGCGCCTGTAACAACTTCTCCGAGGAAGTCACGAAGATGGTCACGGACGGTCAGACCCTTGCCGCCGCGCGCGAGAAGATTCTCGGCCAAGTGCGCGGAAACTTCGACGACTTCCTCACCGCGCGGAAGCCGGGGCAGCCGTGGCATTACTGGTTCGGCACCACGACGACGCATCGCTCTTGGATCAAGGGCAGCGGCAAGAAGCTCTGGGGCATCGAACCGGACGCGCTCAAAGGCAAGCTGCCGAAGTTCCTGCCCGACGTGCCGGAAATCCGCGAGGACGTGGCGGACTACCTCGGCGAGTGCCAGGCCGTGGATGCCTACGTGGGCGTGCTGCTGAAGAAGCTGGAAGAGATCGGCGAACTGGAGCAGACCGTCATCGTCCTCAGCGGCGACCACGGCATGCCCGGCGCGACCAGCGGCAAGTGCAACCTCTACGACCACGGCACCGCCGTGACGCTTGCCATCCGTTACCCCGGCGGCAAACCCGGCCGCGTGCTCACCGACCTCGCGCGCATTCCTGACCTTTGCCCGACTTTCCTCGAAATCGGCGGCGTGAAACCGCCCGAGAACCTTTTCGGCAAGAGCCTGTTGCCCTTGTTCAAGTCGGACAAATCCGGCCTCGTGGACGCAAGCCGTGACTGGTCCATCTCCGGCCGCGAACGCCACGTCGGCATCGCGCGCGAGGGCAATCTACCGTATCCCATGCGCTCTCTCCGCACGCCGGACTTCCTCTACATCCGCAACTTCGCCCCTGACCGCTGGCCGATGGGCGCGCCCTACTCCGCCGCTGAGAGCACGCCCGACTTGAAGAACGTGGGGAACAACACGCGCGCCGCCTTCCCCGACATGGACGCCAGCCCGACGAAGACCTGGCTCATCGCGCACCAGCACGAGGCGCAGTGGAAATGGCACTTCGACCTCGCCTTCGCCAAGCGCCCCGCCGAAGAACTCTACGACCTGAAGAACGACCCCGATCAGGTGAAGAACCTCGCCGCCGATCCCGCCTTTGCCGCGCAGAAGCGAGCGCAGTCCGAACGCCTGATGAAACTCCTCAAGGACGCGAACGACCCGCGCGTGGCCGGCGACGGCAGCACCTTCGACAAACCTCCGTTCAGCGACCCGGAGCAAGCCGGCGGTGGCAAGGCGAAGAAGAAGAACGCGAAGTAACCAGGAGGAAAATGGTCGGGATGGTGAGATTTGAACTCACGACCTTCTGAACCCCATTCAGACGCGCTACCAAGCTACGCTACATCCCGAACCATCGTGCCTTCCCACAAGCGACAAGGCGGGCGCATACTAGGAGCCGTCCGCGTGCTTTCAATCCCTATTTCAGCCGCGCTCGCCAATTGTCCCGCGCCGCGTAACCTTCCGCCGTGAATCGCGCCTCGGCACTCGCCGCCTTGCTGGAGCAGCCCACGCTCTGGGACGTGCTGGTCATCGGCGGCGGCGCGACGGGCCTCGGCGTGGCCGTGGACGCAGCGGCGCGCGGGCTGAGGACGGCACTCGTCGAGCAAAGCGATTTTGCCAAGGGGACTTCCAGCCGGAGCACCAAGCTGATCCACGGCGGCTTTCGCTACTTGAAACAAGGGAACATCGCCCTCGTGCGGGAGTCGCTGCACGAGCGCGGCCTGCTGTTGCGCAACGCGCCGCACCTCGTGCATCCGCTGAACTTCATCGTGCCCTGCTACCACTGGTGGGAGGCGCCTTACTACGGTGTCGGGTTGAAGCTCTACGACTGGTTCGCCGGCGACCTCGGCATCAGCGCGTCTCGGCATCTGTCGCGCGGCGAGACGCAGGAGGGGCTGCCGAACTTGAAGTCCGCCGGCCTGCGCGGCGGCATCCGCTATCAGGACGGCCAGTTCGATGACGCGCGGCTAGCCATCGCGCTCGCGCAGACGGCAGCCACCCTCGGCGCGAGCGTGGCGAACTACGCGCGCGTCGTCTCGCTGCTGAAGAAGGACGGACGCGTCGCCGGTGCTCGAGTTTGCGATGCGGAATCGGGCAAAGACTTTCCCGTCCACGCGCGAGTGGTCATCAACGCGACGGGCGTCTTCAGCGACTCCGTGCGGCGCATGGATGAAGCCGGCGCTCCGCCGGTCATCGCGGCCAGCCAGGGCGCGCACCTCGTCCTCCCGCGCCAGTTCCTCGGCAGCAACACCGCCATCATGGTCCCGCGCACGGACGACGGGCGCGTGCTCTTCATCATCCCGTGGGAGGACCGCGTGCTCGTCGGCACGACGGACACATCAGTCTCGGAAACGCCACTGGAACCGCGCGCGCGCGCGGGAGAAATCCAGTTCCTCCTCGAACACGCCGCGCAGTATCTCCCGAAGGCCCCGGCCAAGAGCGACATTCTCAGTGTCACCGCCGGGGTGCGTCCGCTGGTGAAGTTGCCCGGCGCAAAGTCCACCGCCGCCTTGCCGCGCGATCACGTCGTGCTCGTCTCGTCGGGCGGACTCATCACCATCGCCGGCGGCAAGTGGACGACCTATCGCAAGATGGCAGCGGACGCGGTTGACAGGGCAATGGCGGTCGCCAGCCTGCCGAGAAAACCCTGCACGACCGAGCACTTGCGGCTGGCTGACACGCGCCGCCGCAGCGGCCAGTCGGCGTCGGAGACGTTGCCTGGCATCGGCGGCACCGGCCCTCTGTCGCGCCGCCTGCATCCAGACCTCCCGCTGACCGCTGACGATGTGCTCCACGCCGCCCGCCACGAGATGGCGCGGACCGTGGAAGATGTTCTCTCCCGCCGCTCGCGTTCGCTGCTGCTCGACGCCCGCGCCGCGATGGAAGCCGCGCCCAGCGTGGCCGCGCTCCTGACCAAAGGCTTCGGTCGCGGCCCAGTGTGGGAAGCCGAGCAGGTCGCCGTGTTCCGCGAACTGGCGAAGGGCCACCTGCCACAGTGAGGGGACGCTCACAGGTCCAAACCCGCCTCAAGCGCAGGCTGAAGCCTGCGGCTACGGGCTTACGAGCCATTGCGCGGCGGCGGCACGGTCGGGCCTGGCGGAGATGGTGATGGGGGCATTTGCTCCGCCGTAGATTTTCTTCGCAAGGTCGGGCGCGCCTGCGCCTTCGCCGGCGAGCCAGAGCTTGCCCGGCGCGCCGAGGGCGAGCAGGCCGGGCACGTCGCCATACTTCGCGCCGCCGGGGAGGAAGTTCACATCACGGTAGTCCGTCAGCTTGCTGAAACGGAAACCGCCGGTGTCCACCGCCGCGCGGTCAATGCCCTCGCGCGCCACGGCGCGCGCCGCCGCCACGATCGGCCCCGCGCCGCCGAAGCCCGCCACGTCCACGCTGCTTGGCTTGGGATGCTGGGCGCTGGCCTCGTAGCTGCGCAGATACTTCACCAGCGTCAGCACGTCGTGCGTGCGCTGCACGAAGAGCGCGTGGTTGTAGCCGTAGGTGAAGCCGGCGAACTCGCGCGGGTTGGCCACGACGCGGTTTTGCTTCGCGGGCTGGCCGTCCTTGGTGAACTCCCCTTGGAAGAGCAGGTCCGCGCCGAGCACGGTCGCGCCGGCGTCCACGAGTTTCTTCACCTCGGGCTTCACGGAGCCGTCGGCGTTGAAGAGCGCGGCCTTGCCGGTGTCGTCGAGCCACACGACGGCGCGGCCACTCCACTTCTTGGGATAGAGCCACGCGACGGGCAACTCTTCGCCGTGCGTCTGGTTGCGGAGCAGGCCGGTCATTTCAACGAAGCTGCCACGGTCGGTCTTGTGCTTAAGCTCCCACTCGACGCTGCCCGCGCTGGCGAGCGTGCGGCCGATGATGGCCTCGACGCCGTTGCCCGCGAGCTTGCGGAACGAGTCGAGCGAGGAGGCGGAGGCGTTCAACTGCTTCTCCGAATCCTCGCGCAGCCAGCGGAGCAGCCGGCGCTCGAAGTCTATGTCATCGGCCTTCGGCGCGGGATGCGCGCTGTCCCAGACGGTGAGCTGGTCGCGCTTGAGGCGCTCGTAGTCGCGCTCGATGACGGGGGCCTTCGCGCCGAGTTTGAAGTGCTGGTTGAGCAACGTGTAGAAGCCCGAGCGCGACACGGCGTTGTAGTTGTGCGGGAAGTGCTCGCCGCGATGAAGCATCACGTTGTTCGGCGCGCCGAGCGTGGCGTAGTGCTGTTTCAACTCGGGGAAGCCCTTCGTGAACATCTCCTTCGTCCAGTCGTTCGCGGTGGTCATGCCCTGCGGTTTGGGCGCGAAGAGCGCGGCGAACTCGATGTTGCCCGTGCCGATGCGGAGCAAGGAGGCGTTCTCGCAAGTGCAGCCGCCCTGCATCGCGGTGCTGACCATCACGGCGGGGAAGGACAGCGTCACTCGCGGGTCAATCGCCGCGAGGATCATGGACTGCGTGCCGCCGCCGCTCGCGCCGGTGATGGCGATGCGCGCGGGGTCCACCTCCGCGAGGCCAAGGACGAAGTCCAGCGAGCGCACGGCGTTGAGCGTCTGGAGGCCCATGATGCTCTGGAGATTCGCCTCCGCCTGCGCGCTGAAGAGTTCCCAGTTCTCGGTCTTGCCCATGTCCGGGCGCTGCTTGGCGAAGCGATGCACCGTGAGCGCGGAGAGCTGAATCGCGTCGGAGTCGCTCATCATGTCCCACTGCCAGACGACGCAGCCCATGCGGACGAGCTGCACGCACATTGATTGGAAGATGCTGCGACCACCCTCCTCGAAGCGCTCTGCTCCGATGGAGATTTCCTTCCGCACGGCGTCCTCCGTGCCTTCGGACAACCGGGCGTCTTTCCAGTGCCCGTGCGCGAACAGCACGGCGGGCACCTTGCCGGTGCGACCCTTGGGCCGGTAGAGATTGCCCGTGACGAAGAAGCCCGGCGCGCTTTCGAAATAGACCTTCTCCACGGTGTATTCGTCCTTCTCGATCTTGCCGTGGACGACGGCATTGAGCGGCGTCTTCGTGGGCATGGGCAGGAGGCCGAGCGCCGCGCTCATCTGCCGACGCGCGAAGTCGGCGCGCGCGGGCCATGCGTCCCTCGACTTGGGAGGTGTGAACGGGAAGTAGCCGTTCAAGTCCTTCGGCGGCGCGAGGCGGACGTCATTGGGCAACTGTCCCTCCGGCAACGCGCGCGGCGCGGCAGCAGGTGCGAGTGAGGAGGCGACAAGAAACGCGGCGAGCGCGGCGACGGCATGGGGACGCATGGGGTTTCGGACGGCTTTCATGGCGCGGATATTGAACAGAGGAACGGAGCGAGGCCAACAAATTGCGCGGACAGGCGTGGGACTGAAGCCTGGCCCTCACAATCGCCGCTACTAACCAAACCGCTTCTCAGCGCGTCTCCTTCCCTGCATCATCCGCATACTTATGACTCCGACCCGTCTCCTCCCGCTGCTGTTCCTCAGCCTGCTCGCCCTCGCGCCCGGTCTCCGCGCAGCCGCCGCGAAGAAGCCCAACGTCCTCTTCATCGCCGTGGACGACCTGAACCACTGGGTCGGCCATCTCGGTCGCAATCCGCAGACCAAGACGCCGAACATCGACCGGCTCGCGAAGATGGGAGTGACCTTCACCCGCGCGTATTGCGCTGCGCCGGTTTGCAATCCCTCCCGTGCCGCGCTGATGTCTGGTCGGCGCCCCGGCGAGACGGGCGTCTATGACAACGGCCAGGATTGGAAGACCGCCATCCCGAAGGAACAGACGCTCACGACCCAGTTCCTCAAGGCCGGCTACCAAGTCTTCGGCGCGGGGAAAATCTACCACTCCAGCGACCACCGCGACGGCGAGTGGACCGAGTATTTCACCCGCGACGGCGCCACCGGGCTGAAACTCCACCCCAGCGCGAAGGACGACGGCGTGGCCGGCATCAAGTTCGGCCCGCTCGCGAACTCGGACGAGGACATGCCGGACTTCAAAGTCGCCAGCTACGGCATCCAGCAGCTCGGCAAGCAGCACCCCAAGCCCTTCTTCCTCGCCATCGGTTTCGTGAAGCCGCACCTGTCCTTCAGTGTGCCGAAGAAATACTTCGACCAGTTCCCGCTCGAAACCATCCAGCTCCCGCCCCATCGCGATGATGATTTGAAGGACGTGCCGCCTGCGGGCGTGAAGATGGCCAAGCCCGACGGCGACCACGCGGCGATTCTCGCCTCCGGTCGGTGGAAGGAAGCTGTGCAAGCCTACCTCGCGAGCATCGCCTTCATGGACGCACAGCTCGGCCGCCTCCTCGACGGCTTGGAGAAGTCCGCCCATCGCGACAACACCATCATCTGCTTCTGGGGCGACCACGGCTGGCACCTCGGCGAGAAGCAGCACTGGCGCAAGTTCGCGCTCTGGGAGGAAGCCACGCGCGCCCCCTTCATCTGGGTCGCGCCCGGCGTGACCAAGCCCGGTGGCCGCTGCGACCGCACCGTGGATTTCATGAGCGTCTTCCCCACGCTCTGCGACCTCGCCGGCCTGCCCACCCCCGCGCACGCCAAAGGCCCGAGCCTGCGCCCGCTCCTCGCCGACCCGTCCGCGAAGTGGGCCGCGCCCGGCATCACGACCTTTCACCTGAACAACCACGGCGTGCGCACCGAGCAATTTCGCTACATCCGTTACGCCAACGGCGACGAGGAACTCTACGACCATGCGAAGGACGAATACGAATGGACCAACCTCGCCAAAGACTCCGCCCACGCCGCGCAGAAAGCCGAAATGGAAAAACTGCTCCCGCAGGACAACGTGGCCGAGCGCCCCAGCAGGGGCGGCGGTGAAGGGAAGAAGAAGGCGAAGAACAACTAGCTTTGTAGTGCGGTGGCCGAGCGCAGCGGCGCACTCCATATTGCGCTCGCCAGTCCGGCTCGCCGTTAGCAGCATCGCATTATGAATCGTCTCCTCTCCCTCTTTGCGTCTCTTTGCGTTCTTTGCGTTCTTTGCGCTCAAGCCTCCGCCGCGGACGCGCCACCCATCCGCGTGCTGGTTTGGGATGAGCAGCAGCCCGCGCAAAAGCAGGCTTACGACGGCGGTTTCCTCGGCGACACCATCGCGGCGCATCTCGCGAAG
>SXTU01000078.1 GCA_005791875.1 Verrucomicrobiales bacterium | reverse complement strand
GTCAAAGCCGCTGGTGCTCGTATCGGACGGGAGATCCACCACACTCAGCTCGACCCCCAACAGGTCACGGATGGTGTTGCGGTATTCGCGGCGGTTGAGACGCCGCATCGTGGTCGCCCCGTTCTGGTCGGAGAGAGTTCGCCGGGCCGCAACCATCACATGGGCGAGGTCATCCAGAAAATCGGCCTTCGCAGCTTTGGCCGGCTGCTTCTCGTCCTCCGGCGGCATCTCGCCCGAGTTCAGCGCATTGAGCACCTTTTGCCACTTCTCGGCCGACTCAATACTCGTGATCGTGAAAGGCAATTCATCGACTCGAAACTTGCCCTTCTGCTTCTTCTCGCCGTGACATGAAATGCAGTGCTCCATGAAAAGAGCGCGATGCTTTTCGGCCATGCGCGCCTGCGGTGCTTCGGCGGCGTGAAGCGCGGCCAGCGGTGCGAGCAGTGCGGCGATAAGTGTAAAGGTGGATTTCATCGTGTGGAGAGGCTATTGTAGAATCTTTTCCACAACTGGCCTCAAATTGCTCGCAAAGACTTCGTAGCCAGCCGGGCCGAGGTGGAGGTGCTTGTCGGAATACAGCTCCGTCTTGAGCGTGCCGTCGGCGTTCGTGAAGTCACTCCACAGGTCGAGCACGTGGACCTGTGCATCAGCATCGAGTTTCAGAGCATCGAGTCCGGCATTCATTTCGCGCACTTTGGCGCCGACTTCCTTGCTCGGGTCAAACGCGGGGAGAATCTTCACGAGGACGATCTGGGACTGTGGGCAGCGGAGGCGGAGGTTCTCGATGCAGAGCTTGATTCCATGCGCCGCGGCGGCGACCGGGACGCCGTTGGCTTGCACGAGCGGGGCGTTGTTCACGCCGATCATGAGCACGACGACCTTCGGCGAAGCGCCATCCAGCGCGCCGTGATCGAGCCGCCACAGAATGCTCTCCATGCGGTCGCCACCGATGCCGAGGTTCACGGTCTTCTTGTCGCTGAAATGTTTCTGCCACGCGGCGTTGAACGGCGCGCCGTCCCAGCCGCCGCCCCAGCCTTGCGTGATGCTATCGCCGATGAGCGCGACATCGATGCCGTCCTTCATGGCGCGCACCTTCTCGATGCAGGTGGCGTGGTGCGCGATCCACTTGTTGTCCTCGCCGTCGTTGCCCCAACGCGCCGCCGTCGGCGTAACGAACCACATTTCCGGCAGATGCTTCTGCGCGTCATGGCCGGGCTTGCGGAAGTATTCGCCCTTCGCGACCCACGCGCGCTCGGCTTCGGTGAGTGGCCAGCCGGTGAGTTGCGGGTCCAGTTTGCCCTCGTTGTAGGGCGCATAGGGATAGACGAGCGAATTGCCATCCGCCGTCTTCGGAGTGGGTTTCAGCATCTCCGCCGTGGGCACGAAGGGAACGACCTTGCCGGCAGGTGCCGACGAAGTCTTCGGCGCAGGCGCAACCGGCGCGCTTTTCTGAGCCGGTGCGGCGGGCGCAGTTGCTGGAGAAAACTTCGGCACGACGACCGCGCCGCCGAGGCCTTTGCCGCCGAGAAACTTGTCGAACAGCGGCTTCAACCGCTCGGCATAAATAGCGTAGCCCGCGAGCGAGAGGTGGATGTTGTCCGGCGTGAACAGGTCTTTCCTGATCGTCCCGTCGGCGTTGGTGAATTCGCTCCACAAGTCGATGACCGTCACCTTCGGATCGCGGTCGAGCTTCAGCGGGTCGAGCGCGAGGTTGGTCTTCTTGATGTCCTCGTAGAAGCGCACGCCCGGCGCGTGGCAGGGCAGAATCTTCGCCACGAGGACCGACGCCTGCGGAAACTTCTCGCGCACATTCGCCACGACCATCTGCACGCCCTTCGCCGCAGCTTCGATGCCGGTCTCCGCCGTGAAGAACATGTTGTTGTTGCCGATCATCACGACGATGACCTTGGGCTGAAGCCCCTCCACGCCGCCGTGATCGAGCCGCCACAGGACGTTCTGCGCCTTGTCGCCGCCGATGCCGAGGTTGATCGTGCGGTAGTTTGCAAAGTGTTTCCGCCACGACTCATTGAGGACGCCTTTGTCGAGCGGGCTGCCCCATTGCTGCGTGATGCTGTCGCCCACGAGCAACACATCACACGGCCCGGGATTCGCCTTCACATACTCGACCAGCTTCGCATGCGTATCGAGCCAACTCGTCCCGCCCCAAAACCCCGCGCTCGGCACCACGGGCCAAAGCTGCGGCAGGTGTTTGTTCGACTCGCGGCCAGGCCGGCGGTCGTGTTCGGGCTTCAGCACGTAGGCGCGTTCCTCGGCCGTCAGCGGCCAGCCGTTCGTCTGCGGCTCGGCGGTGACGTGCGGATAATCGAGCGCGTGCAGCGCGGCCAGCGGCGCGAGCAGCAGGGCGGCGATGAGGGCGAGAGTGTTTTTCATGCGATTAGCTTTTGTCTGATGGCTACTTTTCAGCTGGGCCGACGAACTCCTCGCGGCTGACTTTGCCGTCACCGTCTTTGTCGAAGCGCTTGAAACGTTCTTCAATCCCAGTGCCGTTTTTTGAGTTGGTTTTGTATTCTTCGAGCGAGAGGAAGCCGTCCTTGTTTGTGTCCCATCGGTTGAAGGGCACGTTGCGATCTTGAGCGGGAAGTTCGGATGTGGGCGTTGCCTTTGCCGAAAGCTTCTTCGGCTCGCTCGCTTGCGGTTTTGCCAAACAGCTTGGGTCTGCCTTGGTGGGCAGCGTCGCGTTCCAATCGAGCACCAGCTTTTTCAGGCGCGCGACGATTTCGGGATGGTCCTTTGACTGTTCTTTGGAGATGTCCTCGGCGCGATTCGATTTCAAGTTGTGCAGTTCGACCCGCTGGCAATCGAAGGTCGTCACCAGTTTCCAATCCCCGTCGCGCACCGACAGATCAGGCCAAAAACCGGGGTCCTTCGTGTTGCCGTTGTGCCTCCAGAAAATGGGTCGGGTGCGCTGGATGGGTTCACCCTTCAGAGCTTGAAGCAAGTTCTCGCCATCACCAGTGGCGTCGGTCGGCGGGGTGACTCCGGCGGCGGCGCAGAAGGTGGGGAGCAAATCTACGGCCGTGAGGACGGTAGTGTCGTTTTTCAAGCCAGCCGGAGCCTGGGCTGGCCACCGCATGATGAACGGCACGCGCACGCCACCTTCAAAGTGGCTGGTCTTCTTTCCCCGCAGGCCGCCGCTTTCACCGAGGCTGTAATGGCTGCGATATTTTCCGGGGCTGCCTTTGTCGTTCTCCTTGGACTTTGCTGGGCCGTTATCGCTGGAAAACACCACGATGGTATTCTGCGCGATGCCGGCTTTATCCAGCGCATCGAGGATCATGCCGACCTTGTTGTCGCCATCGGTAATGACCGCCGCATAGACCTGCTTTTGCTCGTCGAGGTGTTTCCATTTCTCCATGGATTCCGCCGAGGGCGTGTGCGCCAGATGGCTCTCATGCAGCCACACGTTCACGTAGAACGGACGGTCCTTATTGGCCTCGATGAACTTCACGGCCTTGTTGGGAATATCGTTTCCAGACGGTCCGACTTTCGGCCCCGGCCCGTGATAGACCGCCGACTCGTCGATGCCGTAATCCGCCATGGT
>SXTU01000077.1 GCA_005791875.1 Verrucomicrobiales bacterium | reverse complement strand
TCGTTTGGCACGCGGGGGGAAGTGAGGAGTGATCAGTGAGGAGTGACTAGCGGGAGCGGCGACCAGTTGTTCGCGACCAAGTAAACTTGCGAGAGCCAGGCCGCCGAGGCCGCCGCCGCTTTGCCAGAGGAACTCGCGGCGCGACCGGAGGCGACGGGGAGCGAAGCGGTGGAAGGGGGAATCGTTTTGCATGCCTTCAAAGTGTGGCTTTGGCGGCGGGCTGCTTGAACTGACGCGCGAGGTCGGCCGCCGCTTCGCGGATGTGAAACTGCATGGCCGCATGCGCACGGTCCGCATCGCCAGCCGCGACGGCGGCTAGCACGGCCTCATGCTGATCGTGGGCGCGCGCGATGCCTGTGGTGGAGACCGTCACCGAGCGGCTCTTGCGGCCCAGGTCGCCGAGCGATTCCAGCAGCAGCACGAGCATCTCGTTGCCGGAAGCGCGGGCGAGCTGGCGATGAAACTCGAGGTCCAGCTCGATGGCCTCCTCCAAGTCGGTGGCGGCAGCAAGCCGGGCTTGGACTTGCTTCAAGGCCCGCAGGGCGGCGGGCTTCACACGCTCGGCGGCGAGCCGGGCCACTTCCGGCTCCACCAGCAGGCGCACCTCGACAAGCTGGCGCAGGCGGTCCGCCGTGTCGGGAATCAGCAGGGCCAGCGAGCCGTTGAGCGGCTTGTGCAGTTTGTCCACCACCTTGATGCCGATGCCGTGCTGGACTTCGATCAGCCCCTGCAACTCCAGCCGCTTGGTCGCCTCGCGGATGACGGTGCGGCTCACGCCCAGTTGTTCGGCGAGCTGACGCTCGGGCGGCAGCCAGCCATCGCCGCCGTTGCGCTCCGCGCGAATTTCCGTGGCGAGCCGCTGGCAGACATCGGCCACCAGCGAGGGTGGGCGTTCTATGGTTGAGAGGAACATTGGTAAGAGGTCATACCTCTACGGTTTCGAGCTGTCAACCAAGTCTTTGCGGAATTGTCCCCGAGTGCCCATGCAGACGAGTTGGGCCGAGCGCTACAGCCACGTCTGTTCGCCCGCGTCAGTCGCGTGAATAGCTGTGCAAATCTGCTAGTCGGCAATGCTGCAATCAGAACCAGTTCGCCACCCTGCTCGGTGGGTGTTTGTTCGCATGCACGGCCTCAGCCAACAACTCTTGATCTCCGCCTTGGCCGCGTTGCTCACGGCGGGCAGCTCCGCTGTCATGGCAGCCAGTCCGCCCGGCTCCGTGACCTTCTTCGAGGAGAAGATTCGCCCGGCACTGGCCGAGCATTGCTACAAATGCCACTCCGCCAAGGCCGTGAAGCTCAAGGGCGGCCTGCGCCTCGACCATCGCGAGGGCCTGCTCAAGGGCGGCGAGAGCGGCCCGGCCATCTCGTCATCGAAGCCTGAGGACAGCTTGCTGCTAAAATCCCTCCGCCACCCGGACAAGGATTTGCTAATGCCGCCGGACGGCAAGCTGCCGGACGAGGTCATCGCCAATTTCGAGAAGTGGGTGAAGGCCGGTGCGCCCTTCCCGGATGCCACTGCTACCGCTGCGAAGGACGCCAAGCCGTGGTGGGACGCCGTCGCGGCGAAGGACTTGCTCCCCGCCGACCGTCCCATCCACGCGGTCGTGGATCACTACGTCGCCGCGAAGCTCACCCAATCCAAGGTCAAGCCCGCGCCCGCCGCGAGCGATGCGAACTTCATCCGCCGCCTCACGCTCGACCTCGCCGGCCGCATCCCGACGACGACGGAGGTGCGCGCGTATGTCGCGGCCACCGAACCGGACAAGGCCGTCCGGCTCGTCGAGTGCTTGATGGCCGCGCCCGGCTTCGTGCGGCATCAGGTGACGGAGTTCGAGTGGCTGCTGACCGAGGGGCAGGGCAGCGGTTTCCGCGACTACCTCACACGGGCCATTTCCGAAGGCCGCCGCTGGGACCGCGTCTTCAAGGAAGTCATCACGGGCGACGCCGCCGCGCCGGAGATGAAAGGCGCGGACGGCTTCCTCCGCTCGCGCGCCAAGGACCTCGACAAGCTCGTCACTGACGTGAGCGTGCGCTTCTTGGGCGTGAACATCAGTTGCGCCCAGTGCCACGACCACCCGCTCGTGCCCGCGTGGAAGCAGGACCATTACTACGGCATGAAGTCGTTCTTCAGCCGCACGTTCGAGCACGGCGACTTCGTGGCCGAGCGCGACTACGGCACCATCAGCTTCAAGACCACGGCGGGCGAGACCAAGCAGGCCCGCCTGATGTTCCTGAGCGGCGACGCGGTCGAGGAACCGCCCGCGCCCGAACCGAACGAGGCGCAGAAAAAGGAGGAGAAACGGCTCCTCGAAGAAACGAAGAAGAACAAGCAGCCCGCGCCCGCCCCCAAGTTCAGCCGTCGCGCGCTGCTTGCCGAGGCCAGCCTGAAGCCCGGCCACGAAGGCTTCTTCGCCCGCGCGGTGGTGAACCAGGTCTGGCAACGTCTCTTCGGCCACGGCCTCGTGATGCCGGTGGACCAGATGCACGGGCAGAACCCGCCGAGCCATCCCGCGCTGCTCCAGTGGCTCGCGCGCGATCTGGTGCAGCATGACTACGATGTGCGCCGGCTCGTGCGCGGATTGGTGCAGAGCGCGGCCTACGCGCGCAGCAGCCGATGGGATGGCGCGCGGCCAGAGCCGGGACTCTTCGCCGTGGCGCAGCCGCGGGCGCTCACGCCGCAGCAGGTCGGGGCGTCGCTGCAATTCGCCGTCACCAGTCCGGACGCCTTCAAGCCGGACGCGAAGCCGGAGGAGCGGGAGAAGTTCATCGAGCAGGTGGAACGCGCCGGCCAGAGCTGGGCCAGCTCGCTCGAACGCCCCGGTGACGACTTCCAAGTGGGCGTGGATGAGGCCCTCCTCTTCAGCAACAGCGACCGCGTCCAGCGCGAGCTGCTGGCCCTCTCGAACGACCGCCTGCTCAAAGGCCTGCTGGACCTCAAGGACAACCGCGAGCTGGCCACCGCCGCCGTGTGGAACGTCCTCTCCCGCCCGCCCGAAACGCGCGAGCTGCAAGTGCTCGCCGACTACCTCGACAAGCGCAGCGACCGACCGACCGAAGCGGTGCGGCAGGTGGTGTGGTCACTGCTGACCAGCACGGAGTTCCGGTTTAATCACTAG
>SXTU01000076.1 GCA_005791875.1 Verrucomicrobiales bacterium | reverse complement strand
GCGCCGCATCATCCTGGGCACCGACGTTCTGAGCAGCGGCTACTACGACGCCTATGACCTGCGCGCCCAGAAAGTGCGCACCCTCATCCGGCAAGACTACCTGCGCGCCTTCGAGCAAGTGGACGCCATCGTCACTCCCACCACCCCCACGCCCGCGTTCAAGCTGGGCGAGAAGTCCGGCGACCCGCTCCAGATGTATCTCTCGGACATCTTCACCATCGGCTGCAATCTGGCGGGCATTCCCGGCCTGAGCCTCCCCTGCGGCTTCGCCCCCAACGCGAAACCCCAAACTCTTAACGCGAAACTGCCGATAGGCCTACAGCTTTTGGGCAAACCCTTCGGTGAGGAAACCATCCTCCGCCTCGCGCACGCCTACGAACAGAGCTCCCCCTGGCACCGGGAACACGCCCTCTGACCCTCGGCCACCTCCACCATGAGCGACACCCCGCCAGATCGGAAGAAAGCGGCAGGTGCGTCAGAAGGTCTGAGGAGTCCTTATATGCGGGTCATCGCATGGGCCATCCTCTCGCTGGTGCTCTATGTGTTGAGCTTTGGGCCAGTGCATTGGTTGGTGCAGAAGGCTAACCTTTCGCGCGACATCATCCGGATTGGATACTATCCACTAGAGTTCCTTGACGACGATTTGTATGACCTAGTGTTGCTCTACGCGGACTGGTGGAGCCCGTTTCTGCCAGAAACTCCACCCGCCGCGCAGCCCCCTTGACCAGCGCACCCCGTGCCCTACGCTGCGAGCGAAGCCTGCATGAGCGACACCCCTCCAGACCGGAAGCAAGAGGCAGTTGCGCGGGAAGGCCCCGAGGAATCCGTGGGTGCGCTCAGGGCTTCACTCGCGGGCCGAAATCAAGGGCTATCCCCAAGGCGATTGCAACCGCGCCTTGGCGGACCTGCAAACCGATTTGGACAGTGGCGCGGTCGTGATCGTAGCGGCGGAATGGGCGGACGTGCACGGCCGCGCCGAAGCCCTCTCAAAGCGCCACACGGCAGCGGGCGCGCATCGCAGCCTCGACGTGCTCCATGTCGCCACCGCGTTGCATTTGAAGGCGCGGGAATTCCTGACCTTCGACACCGACCAGCGCAAGTTTGCTGTCGCCGAAGGCTTGAAGGTGAAGCCATGAAACCGAACGAACTCAAAGCCAAGTCCGCCCGTTTCCGGCCTCATTGACACGCCTGAACACCTCTGAAATGGGTGGACTTGTTAGGAGCAGACGTTAGCAACAGCGCCTTTTTGGAATCCTTGAAACGCTCAAAACCATTGATTCTATTGATCGAAAACAGGAGTGGTGGCTGCGGCCGGAATTGAACCGGCGACACGCGGATTTTCAATCCGCTGCTCTACCAACTGAGCTACACAGCCAACTGGACGCGGAAAGTAGCCCGCGAGTTTTGCCAGCGGCAAGCAATTTTCTGCCGGCCAGCGCGATGATGTGCGGGTGACGACCGCTTTGTTGTCGGGGCGTGCAGATGGAGGAACTGCGGCGGTGGCATCAGATTAGAAGGCAATGCGTAATGCGTAAGGAGGTGGAAAGGCCGACAGCCCCTTCGTGTTACGCATTACGTTTTGCTCTGGTCCGTGCCACACTCGCCCCATGTTCCGGCTCGGGCCACTTGAGCTTCAGTCCAATTTGTTCCTCTCGCCGCTGGCGGGCTACACGAACCTGCCGTTCCGCCTCGTCATCCGCGAGGTCGGGGGCGTGGACTTGTGCACGACCGACCTCGTCAACGCGCGCTCGCTGCTGGAGCAGAACAAGAAGGCGCTCAAGCTCATCGAGACCAACGAGCGCGATCAACCACTGGCCGTGCAGCTTTTCGGTTCCGTTCCCGAAGAGATGCGCGACGCAGCGGTGGACCTGGAGCGGCGCGGCATCGCGAGCGTGGACATCAACATGGGCTGCCCCGTGCGCAAGGTCTGCCGCGTGGGCGGCGGCTCGGCGATGATGACGGAGCATGAGAAGACTGCGGCGCTCGTGAAGGGCATGGTGAGCGCGGTCAAAATCCCGGTGACTGCGAAGATGCGGCTCGGCTGGGATGACGAGAATATCACCGCGCCGGACCTCGCGCGGGCGTTGGAGGATGCGGGCGTGGCGGCGATTTTCGTGCATGGTCGCACGCGAGAGCAGGGGTTCAGCGGCACGGTGAACTTGGCAGGCATCCGCAAAGTGGTCGCGGCGGTGCGGCGCATTCCCGTCATCGGCAACGGCGACGTGACCACGCCGGAGGCGGCAAAGAAGATGTTCGATGACACCGGCTGCGCGGGCGTGAGCGTGGGGCGCGGGGCGTTTTACAACCCGTGGATTTTCTCACAGACGCGGCACCTGATCGCGACGGGCGAGCTGCTGCCGGAACCGAAGTTCGAGGAACGCATCCGCGTGATGTGCCGGCATCTGGACCTGATGGTGGAGGTGTTCGGCGAGGAGCACGGCTGCCGGATGTTCCGCAAGGTCGCGCCGTGGTATTCCAAGCGCTTCGGGCCGGTGAACGAGTTCAACAAGAAGGTGGTGAGCATTGGCAGCCGCGCGGAGTTCCACGACGTGCTGGAGCGCTACCTGCGCTGGCGGCAGCAATTCTGCGACGGCGATGGCAGCCTGCTCCCGCGCTACGCCATGGCCCCGATGGTGGCGAGCTTCATGCAGGACCCGGCGTCGGCGCAGCGGCAGAGCGTGCCGGTGCCGAAGGGACCGGTGGAGGTTTGGTGAAACAAAAAGGGCGGCCTCTTGCGAGGTCGCCCTGTTGTGAAAACTGACTTGGTTACGCGGCGGCTTTCTTCTCTTCCTCGCCGATGTGGACGGCTTTGTAGCCGCCGATGGACTTGAAGTAGAGGAGGATGCCGAGGTAGAGGAGGGCCATGGCCGCCGGGATGTAGGAATCGACCTTCAGCGTCTTGCGGTCACCGGCTTGGTCAGCGGCGACGACAGCTTTCTGCTTGTCGGTCTTTTCTTTCGCGTCCTTGGCTTCGCCGAGCTTCTTACCGTCGAGGCCGATGGCTTCCATGGACTTGATGCCGAGGAAGGTGCTCGGCTTCTCGGCCTTATATTCGGCGAAGAGCGCGGCGTCCTTTTCTTTGAGCGCCTCGCCAGCGAAGCGGTCCTTCAGGTAGCCAAGGCCAGGGCCACCGATGGTGCCGACGGAGAGCATGCCGATGCCGCCCATGATGGAAATCGCCACGGCTCCGGTGCGCGGGAAGCGGTCGGAGGCGACGGCGAGCATGGTCGGCCAGAAGAAGGTCTTGCCGACGGCGTAGATGCCCAACGCGACGAGCGCGGTGGTGAAGGTTTGCATGGTGCTCGCCATCTGTAGGCCGACGACGCCGAGCACGGAGCAGACGAGCAGCAGGGCGACGGGCGAGAGCTTGAGGGTGTTCTCAATCCAGTGCGCGGAGAAGCGCAGGCCGAACATGATGACCGAGGTCCAGAGGAAGAGATACTTGCCCTGCTCAGAGGTGAAGAGATTGCCGGTGATGAACTGAATCCACTGGTCGGTGCCGAGCTCGACCGAGCCGATGAGGCCGTGGGTGATGAACAGCGTGAAGAGCAGGAAGGAGCCGATGGAGCCCTTGGTCAGCACACCGACGGCGACGACCGTCAGGCCGCCGACGACGTAGCCAATCTTCTCAGACGCGTCGGCGGAGATGCCGAAGAGCGGGAGGAAGCTGCCGCAGAAGAGCAACAGCAGGGGGGCCACAACGATTGCGCCCAAGATGCCGACATCCTTGAACATCTCGCCGAGGCTCGCGCCCTTCTCGGACGCTTCAGACTTCGGGAAGTGTTGGCCCATGAACATGATGCCGTAGATGACGGTGGGGATGAGGTAGAGGGCGAGCTGGAGCTTCCACGAGACGTTCATCTTGTCGTCGAGGACCCAGCCGAGCGCGGCACCGATAATCATGCCGGCGGGCCAGGAGGCGTGGAGGATGTTCAGGTAGTGCGTGCGGTTGTTCGGGAAGAGCGTGGCAACGAGCGGATTCGCCACAGCTTCCAAGGTGCCGTTCGCGAAGGCGAAGATGAACATGCCGCCGAACAGGCAGTTGTAGGCCAAGGTCTTCGCAGCTTCGCCGCCATCGCCGGGGACTGCGGCGAACGTGACGACGGCCGAGAGGATGTGCAGCAGGAAGGCGGTAATGACGAGCTTCCCGTAGCCAATCTTGTCGCAGATGATGCCGCCGATGATGATGCCGAAGCAGAAACCGGAGAGGCCAGCGCCACCGATGGAGCCGAGTTGTGCGCCGGTGAAGCCGAATTCCTTGCCCCAGTTGTCGAAGATGCCGCCACGGATGGCGAAGCCGACGCCGGCGGCGAGAATGGCCATGAAGCCGGCCCAGAGGAGGCGGTTGGCGTTCGCCGCCACGGGCGCGCCGCCGTTTGCTGTGTTTTCAGTTCTCATGTGTGCTGTGTGCTTGTGCTGACTGCGGTTGGGTTACTGACTGACTAAAGGGTGAACTTCGGGAGCTTCACGATCGCGCCGCCTTTCATGGCGGATTCGTGCGAGCAGAGGCCCACGCACGTCCAGTTGGCGGACTGCTTCGCGTTCGGGAAGGGGTCGCGATTCTCGACCAGCGCCATCGCAAACTCGTGCGCGAGGTGCGGGTGGCTGCCGCCGTGGCCGCTGCCTTGCGTGAAGCTCAGGTGCGTCTTCTTGCTGGAGTCGTAAACGCCCTGCGTCGTGTATTTGGCGATGCCCTTGGGC
>SXTU01000075.1 GCA_005791875.1 Verrucomicrobiales bacterium | reverse complement strand
GTGAAGGCCGGCTCCGGCGCGCTGACCTTCGGCAACCCCGACAGCGCGGGCGTGCCGGCGGACACGGCGAGGCACACGCTCGTGCTGCCTTACAATGACGTGGAGGCGCTGAAGGCCTGCTTCGCGGCGAACAAGGGAGAAATCGCAGCGGTCATCATCGAGCCAGTGCCGGGCAACGCGGGCCTGTATCTGCCGCGACCGGGCTATCTGGAATTCCTCCGGCAAATCACAGCGGAGCAGGGGGCCGTGCTAATCTTCGATGAGGTGATGACCGGCTTCCGCCTTGCGCCCGGCGGCGCGCAGGAACGCTTTGGCATCCGGCCGGACCTCTCGACGTTCGGCAAAATCATCGGCGGTGGCCTGCCCGTCGGGGCTTTCGGTGGGCGAGGCGACATCATGGACTGCCTCGCACCGCTCGGCCCGGTGTATCAGGCCGGCACGCTGAGCGGCAACCCGCTCGCGATGGCGGCGGGCATTGCCGCGCTCGAAGAACTTTCCCCTGTAGCGGCGCTCTGTGAGCGCCGTCCGAACGGCGGTGACACACCGCCGCTACAGAAACAAGGCAACGCCTACCCACTGTTGGAGGCGAAGGGCGCCGCCCTCGAAGCCGGACTGCGGGACGCCGCGAAGTCCGCCAACATCCCCGTCACCTTTAATCGCTGCGGCTCCATGTTCTCCGGCTATTTCACCAGCGAGCCGGTCTGGAACCTCGCCGACGCGATGAAGGCCGACCGCGAGCGCTTCAAAAAGTTCTTCCATGGGATGCTGGCCGAGGGGGTCTATCTCGCCCCGTCGCAATTCGAGGCGGGTTTCATTTCCACGGCCCACACCGAGTCGGACATCGCACACACCGTGCAGGCTGCGGCGAAGGTGATGAAGGGGCTTTGATTTATGCGCACTCTTGCCCTTGACCACGGGACGGTTCGCGTCGGTGTCGCGGTGAGCGATGAGCTGGGGATGATTGCCCGGCCGCTGGAGTTTATCCCGGCAGAGCCGTGGGCGGATTTCCTGACACGGCTCAACCAGCTTCTCGTCGAGTTGCAGCCGGAGCAGATCATCATCGGGATGCCGCGCAACATGAACGGGTCGCTCGGCCCGGCGGCTGAGAAGGTGAAGGAGTTCATCGCGAAGCTGCGCGAGACGGTCACTGTGCCGATCCGCACCTGGGACGAGCGGCTGACGACGGTGCAGGCGCAACGGATGCTCCGGCAGGCCGGCCACAAGGCGAAGGACCAGAAGGGGAAGATGGACCAGACGGCGGCGGCAATCATTCTCCAGAGCTTTCTGGATAGTGTGAGCTGAGTTTTCGCCACAGATGGACACAGATGGAACACAGATGGGGGCGCAGGTGGTGGGTTTCTTCATCTGTGTTCCATCTGTGTCCATCTGTGGCCGAGGATCATCGTGAGCATGGTCAAACTCAAACTCACCATCGCCTACGACGGCTCCGGCTACGATGGCTGGCAGACGCAGAAGACGGGCGTGGGCGTGCAGTCGTTGGTCGAGGCGGCGCTAGCGAAGTTGTTTCCCAGCCAGCCGAAGGTCTATGGCTCAAGCCGCACGGACGCCGGTGTGCATGCGTTGGGCATGGCGGCGCACTTCGAGGTGCCGTGCGCCGAGTGGCGCATGACGGCGGCGCGGTTGCTACTGGCGGTGAACGCGCACTTGCCGGAGGACATCCGGGTGCAGTCGGCGAAGCGCGTGCCGGCGGAGTTTCACGCACGGTTCAGCGCGGCGGGGAAGGAGTATCGCTACCAGGTGTGGAATCACGCGGCGATGAACCCGCTGCTGCGCAAGCAGGCGTGGCACTTCAAGCGGAAGCTGGACCTTGCAGCGATGCGCGCGGCGGCGCGGGACTTCATCGGCAAGCACGACTTCCGCTCGTTCCGCGTGAATCCGTTCTATGACACGGACTCGACGGTGCGGACGCTGACGCGCTGCGACGTGCGGCGGCGCGGGTCGCTGCTGACCTTCGTGATCGAGGGCGATGGGTTTCTCTACCGGATGTGCCGGGGCATCGTGGGGACGCTGGTGCAAGTGGGCGAAGGGAAGATTCCGCGCGACGCGGTGCGTGGCATCCTCGCGAAACGCAGCCGAACGGTCGCCGGCATGACGGCCCCGGCGCACGGGCTGGTTTTATGGCGAGTGCTTTACGACCCGAAGAACCTGCACCCGAAGCCACGTCCCGAATGAACATCGTCCTGGTCGAGCCGGAGATTCCGCCGAACACGGGCAACATCGCCCGCCTGTGCGCGGCGACGCGGACGACACTTCACTTGGTGGAACCGTTCGGCTTCAAGCTCGACGACGCGACGCTGAAGCGCGCGGGGATGGACTACTGGCAGCAGGTGGAGTGGCGGCGATGGCGGAGTTGGACGGAGTTCGCGGCGTCGGTCCCGGCGGGCGCGCGGCTGTGGTTCGTGGAGTCGGGCGGGCCGAAGCGTTACGACGAGGCGCTGTTCGGGGCGGGGGATTATCTCGTGTTTGGCCGGGAGACGGCGGGTTTGCCGAAGGCGTTGCTGGAGGCAAACCGGAAGGGCTGGCTGCGGATACCGATGCTTAACCCCGAGGCACGCTCACTGAATCTCTCGAACTGTGTGGCGCTGGTGCTTTACGAGGCGTTGCGGCAGCAGGGGTTTGGCGAGGCGGTGTGACTGTTGGTCGGGTCTTTTCCGTATTGGTGGAGCTGCGGAAGCGGGCGTATTCTCAAGGCGTTCCGATCACGCCGGGTTTGACACGAAGTCAGCCGCCGGTATTATTCCGCGCAGACGCCGTTCAACCGATTCTTAGCCGTGCCTGTCAAAGACGATTACCTGGTAGAGACGCTGGCGGACATGGGTCTGGTGACCAACGAAGATGTCGCCCAAGCCCGCGCGGAGGTTGAGTCCGGGGAGTTCACCGAGCAGGGAGTGATTGACCGCCTTCTGGCGACGCAGATCATCAACTCGGCGCACATCACCCAAGCCAAGGCGATCCAGTTCGGCATGGAGACGGTGGACCTCTCCGGTCTAACGCTTAAGGACGACGCGCTCCAAATCCTGCCGCGCCACATCGCCAACAAATACAAGTGCGTGCCGGTGTATTTTGGCGAGGGCACGTTGATCGTGGCCATCACGGACCCGTCCGACTTGGACTCGATGGACAGCCTGCGCCATGTGCTGAAGGTGGACAATCTGGAGTTCCGCGTGGCCACCGAGGAGCAGGTTGCCGAGGTGATCACCAAGCATTACGCGACGGCAGAGGAGTCGGTGGCCGGGATGATTCAGGACATGACCGAGGGTGAGATTGACCTCGGGTTCGACACCGGGGAGAAGCTCGACGAGGATCAGGAAGGGTCCGACGCCGACGCCCCGCTCATCAAGTTGGTCAACACGCTCATCGCGGAAGCCTACAAGACGCGGGCCTCGGACATTCACATCGAGCCGCTGGAGAAGCGCCTGCGCGTGCGCTACCGCATTGACGGCTGCTTGCAGGAAGTCCAAAGCCCGCCCAAGAAGCTCCAGAACGCCATCATCAGCCGACTCAAGATTCAGGCGGCGATGTCCATCGCCGAGAAACGCATCCCGCAGGACGGACGCATCCAGCTCGAGATCATGGGCAAGCCGATTGACCTGCGCGTCAACTCCCTGCCCACCGTGCACGGCGAAAGCATCGTCATGCGTATTCTCGACAAGTCCGGCCTCAAGCTGGGCTTGACGGAACTGGGCTTCCTCACGGACGACCAGCAGACCTTCGAGCGACTCATCGGCCTGCCCGACGGCATCCTCCTCGTCACTGGCCCCACCGGCTCGGGCAAGACGACCACGCTTTAGTCCTGTCTCAACTACATCAACCGGCCCGACCGCAAGATCATCACCGTGGAGGACCCGG
>SXTU01000074.1 GCA_005791875.1 Verrucomicrobiales bacterium | reverse complement strand
CGGCGATCAGGCCGGTGTTCTCCTCCCACGGCACCACGTCGTCCGCATCGCCGAAGACGTGGAGGAGCGGGACCTTGGCCTTCGCGAGCGGCGCGAGGGCATCCACCGGATTGCCTTTGTAAGCGAGCGCGGCGGCTTCGTCGGCGAACTTGAACACCTTCAACACCAGCGCCCAATCGCCCTTGCTCCCCTTGCCCTTGCCCTTGCCACCGGGCCAGCTCTTGAAGTCGCATACCGGCGCGTCGCCGTAAATGCACGCGACCTTGTCCGGGTTCGCGCTCGCCCAGTTGTAGCAATAGAGGCCGCCTCGACTCAGGCCCACGAGGGCGGCTTGCTTCGCGAAGCCGAACTTCCCTGTCAGCTCAGTGTAAGCCTTGTCCCAATGCGCCACCGCGTCCGGGCAGCCGAGCAGGTTCGGCACGCTCAGGTAAACGACGTGAAAGCCCCGGCCCAGCAGCGCAATGTCCGGCGCGGGCTTGTGACCGAAGAACTCGCCGTGCCAGACCCACGGCTTGCCCGGCGCGGCCTGCTTGGGCACGACCACGAGCAGGTTCTTCCCGTCCACCGCGAAGTCGTAACGGTCGTAGCCATTCCACACGGACTTCTTGCCGGGGAACGGCGCGTCGCTCGCGGGCGCGGCGGGCTTCGCCTCGAACTTCAGCAGCGCGTCTGCGAAGCGCCGGCCCACGTCCAGCGTGCCGACGGAATCCCAGTGCGCGCTGTTCGCGATGGTCGCTCCCGCCGTGTCCACGTAGGCGCAGCGCGGGTCCTTCGCGGCGAGGGCCTGCTGGGCCTCGACAATCTTCGGCATGAAGCCGTTCTTCCCACCGCCGAACTGCGTGTTCAACGCCACGAGTGCGATGAGCTGCGGCGCATCCAAGTCCTTTCGCAGCGCGGCAATCATGTCGCCCAGCGCCTGTGTGTAGCGCGGGGCGGACGTGGCGTTCGCGTCGCTCTCGCCCTGCACCCACGCGAGCGCGCGCGGGCGCAGCGTGACCCCTTGCGACTTCGCGGCGGCGAGCGCGGCCTTCGTCTCCGCCACGAGCGCGCGATAGCACGAGCCGCCGGGGCCGGCGTCGGCGGGGTTCCAATCCTGCGCCATGCCCGTGCCGCTCCACGCGGCCTTCACCACGGCGAGCGGCTTCTTCTCCTTCGCAAACAGCCCGCGGGCGAAACCCATCTCCGGGCCGAAGCCGCCGGTCGCGCCGGAAAAGTTGCCGTATTGGCGCGGGCCTTTGTCCTTCGCGGCGGGCGTGCCCTTGGGCTGCGCTTGAAGCGCGGTGAGCCACTTGCCGCCGCTGGTGACATCGTGTTCATCCGGCGGCGGGTCCCCCGCGCGGAACCAGAACATGACCTGCTTGTCCGCGTCATCGGCGGGGAGGTCGTTCGGCTTCGCGTCGTAGCCCACGGCATTGGACTGGCCGGCGATGAGCAGCAGGTCGCGCGTCTCGGAGGCAGGAAGTTGGCCACAAAGAGCGCAGAGACCGACGAGGAACAAACAGAGAAGGCGATTCATGCGCGTGCCATTCTCTCGAAACGCGAACACGGGTCAACGCTGCTGTCGCACTGGTGGGTAGTCGGAGCAAACCGTTGAAACGGTTTGCTCCTGCCTCTCAATCTACCACCCGGCTGAAGCCGGGTGCTAATGGGAGGGGAAAGTCGTCACGTTCGTTCACTTCATCAACCCAGCGACCTCGCCCGCCGACACCACCCGATGCAGCACCAGCGTCCGCCCAATCAGCCCGCGATAGTAGGCGTCGTGGAAGTAGAAGATTTCTGCGCCGAGGATGAGCGAGGGGACGATGGGCGAGTCGGCGGGGAACTTCTTGGTCTGGCCTTCGCCGACGGGCTGGCCGTCGAGGTAGAGGCGCACGAGCCATTGGCCGTCCTTCGGCTCGGCTGTCATCGCGACGTGCTGCCACTTGTCGGCGTCGAGCTTGGCGGTGGAGACGATGCTGTCGCTCACGTTGATGCGCGCTGCGAGTTGATACGGGGCTTTCTGTCCGTGCAGGCCGAGGACGAATCGCCGCGCGCCGTAGCCGATGATGTCACCGCGTCCGCCGTGGTGCGAACTGCCCATCGCGGGCGCGGGCTGCACCCACGCGGCGAGCGTGAGGCCGGGGATGGGGCCGCCGCCGCCGTGATGGCCAGTGAGTGCGAGCGGCAGCGTGTCCTTGCCCGCATAGCTGGGGTGGCTGAGGTAGGAACGATTCAAGCCGCTGTCCTGCCGAAACGCTTTGCGGCCCGTCGTGTTGTCCGCGAAGCGCAACGCGGGGCGACCGGCGTCGGTGACGAAGTCGAGGTTTGCGAGGTCGAGGTGGCCGAGGCCGCCGCCGCTGCCGTGGTTCAGCACGACGAGGCCTTTGCCCTCCAGCATCCGGTAATCAGCGACGGCTCCGGCGGGCGCCTCGGGGATGGGCGCGGGCTGGTCGTTTGCGCGCGCGAGCACACCCGCGGGCAACGCCTCGCCGTCACCGAGCTTGCGGAACTCCACTTCCGTCACGAGGAAGTCGCCGGTGCCCGCGTTGCCGAAGGCCAGCTCCAGCGCGCCCGCCTCCTCGGGCACGTCGAACGCGAAGCCCTGCCTGCGCCAGTCGAACGTGCCGTTGCCCACGTAGTGCCGCGCCTCGGCGAGCTTCTTGTTTGTCTTGGCCTGTGTCGCGGTCAACTCGATGCGCCCGCCGGGACCGTGGACGTTCGCCGCCTTCACGAGCGCGGTGACGGCGTAGCGGCCCTTCGCGAGCGGCGCGGCTTTTGACAAGTTCGCTTTGCCGAACGATGCGGGGCCGAGCTTCATCGCGAAGCCGCTGCCTGCGCCGCAGTTCTTCTCCAGTTCGTAGGTGGGCCGGACGTTGTGCGCGGTCATGAAGGGCGTGCGTCCGTAAATCCACGTCTCGCTCATCGGCACGTGCTGGCTGAACGTCAGCTTCGGCCATTCGTCGGCGAAGATGTAGTGGTGCTTCGGGTCGAGCGTGGGCGAGTTATAGAGTTTGGATTCGTCGAAGAGCGCCTTCGCCTCGGCGGCGGGGACGCCGGTGTAGCGATACTTCACTTCGAGCCGCGTGCCGGGCTTCGCCGTCTCGGCCGCGAAGCTCACGCCGGTGTCGTAGAAGGCCGCGCAGACGGCGGTGTTGAGCTTGCGGCCTGTGCTGGTGCTGCTGCTGATGTCGTATTCCACGGCGGGCGCCACGTGGAGCTGCTCCAAGTGCCGACCAAACCACACGCGCGCACCGCCGGCAGTCTCCAAGTCATTCTGCGGGCCGGGGTCGATGGGATAAACAGGCCGGTGGTAGCTGCCCGCGCCGCCCGCGCGCTTGGCGATGAGATACTGCCAGCGGAACGGGTCGAGCGGCGTG
>SXTU01000009.1 GCA_005791875.1 Verrucomicrobiales bacterium | reverse complement strand
TCACGTTGTATTGCCCGGTCATGAGCTGGACGCGCGTGGGCGTGCAGAGCGGCTGCACGTAGCAGTGGGTGAAGCGCGCGCCGGTGGCGGCGAGCTTGTCGAGCACCGGCGTCTTGTAGCTCGTGCCGCCGTTCGCGCCGAGGGTCTCGTAGCCGAGGTCGTCGGCCATGATGAGGATGAGGTTGGGCTGCGCGGCGGCGGGAAGATCCAGGGCGAAGACAACCAAGAGAAGCAGCAAGGCTAGCGGGCGGACGGGTTTCATGCGGGTCATACAAACACGGTGGACGCGAGTGGGCGAGGCGAGGTTGCAGCGCGAAATGCCCGGGCTAGGCGCGACTTGACTGACCCCGCTCCGACCCCAACCCTCCGGCATGAATTTCCGCCTGCCACGCCGCGCACTGTTCGCCGTCCTGTCGGTGCTGTTCACGCTGCTGGCGCTCGCGCGCCTGACGCTTGCTGAAACTCCCGCGCCGGTGCCGGGCGGCTTCACGCTCGCAGTGCTGCCGGACACGCAGATTTACACTTGGAAGTATCCCGAGACATATCCCGCGCAGACGAAGTGGCTCGCCGACAACGCCCAGCGCTACAATCTCCGCTACGTCCTCCACGTCGGCGACATCACGCAGCACAACACAAACACACAGTGGGAGGTCGCGGCGCGCGCGCACGCGTTGCTCGACGCGAAGGGTATTCCCTGCGCGATCACCACCGGCAACCACGACCTCGGTCCCGAGGGCAGGGCGATGTCGCGCGGGACGCCCTTCGCCAAATACTTCCCGCTCGCCACGTTCAAGCAGCGGCCGACCTTCGGCGGGATTTACGACAAGGAGCCGGACCGCACGGACAACAACTACCACCTGTTCGAGGCGGGCGGGCGCAAGTGGCTCATCGTCTGCCTCGAGTTCGGCCCGCGCGACGACGTGCTGCGCTGGGGCAATGAGGTTGTCGCGAAGCATCCTGACCGCTCGGCGATTCTCGTGACGCACGCCTACCTGCGGCCTGACAACACGCGCTTCAACCGCAACGCCTTCATCAAGGTGAAGAATGTGGAGACAAACATCGGCCTGGACCGCTACGGCCTCGCGAAGGCCGAGGGCGGCTTCAACGACGGCGAGGACATCTGGAAGAAGCTGGCGTCGCAGCATGCGAACTTCGCGCTCGTCGTCAGCGGCCACGTTTGCATCACGGGCCGCCTCGACAGCCCGGGCAAGCACGGCAACACGGTCCACCAGATGGTCGTGGACTATCAGAACCAGAAGAACGGCGGCGAAGGTTACCTGCGCCTGCTTCAGTTTCATCCCGACGGCAAGCGCGTCTCGGTGGCGGATTACTCGCCGTTGCTGGACAAGGTGAGTGCGGTGAAGAACACGAGCTACGAGTTCAACCTCACGCCCGCTCCGCAGCCAAAACCGTGAGCATCGCCCTCGAACAGCACCAGATCGAGATCGAGGCCAATCTGCGCGCGTGGCACGGCAAGCCACTGCTGCGCGAGATTTACGCGGGCTTCTACGAGCGCATCCTCGCGCAGATAGACACGTCGCTGCCGGGGCGGATCGTCGAGATCGGCTCGGGCGTGGGTAACCTGAAGTCCCACCTCCCGCAGTCCATCAGCACCGACCTTTTCCAGAACCCTTGGCTCGATCTCGTGTGCGACGGCTACGAGCTGCCGTTCGCGGACGCGAGCCTGTCGCACCTGATTCTCTTCGATGTGTTCCATCACCTCCGTGCGCCCGGTGCGTTCTTCCGTGAGGCGCGGCGCGCGTTGCAGCCGCGTGGGCGCGTGCTGGTCTTCGACCCGTTCATCAGCCTCGCGAGCTGGCCGGTGTATGGGCTGTTGCATCACGAACCGGTCGCCATCAACGCGCCGATCAACTTCGCCACTGAGCTGCCGCGCCCGCGCGATTACTACGCCGCGCAAGGCAACGCCACGCGGCTGTTCTTCCGCGACGAGCAGACCGGCTGGCCGGAGAGCTGGAACGTGTTTCATCGCAAGGCTTTCTCCGCGTTTCATTACGTGCTGTGCGGCGGCTTCAGCAAACCGGCGATGTATCCTGCGGGGATGCTGGGAACTCTGCGGAAGGTGGATGAAGTCCTCTCGTGCTGCCCGCGCCTCTTCGCCGCGCGGTGCCTCGTGGGGCTGACGCCGAAGTGAGGAAGGTCGCCCTCGGCCCGTGCCGGCGACTTGCAGTCGCCGCCCGCAGTGTCTCGCCGCACGCGCGAACGGTTACTGCAAGTCGCCGGCACGGTGCAGCGGAGAAGATCAGCGCCGCAGGAGAAACGTATCCTGCAATGAACCCTTCTCGGTTCGCACCGCCATCCCTGGCTTCACGTTGTTGCGCTGGAACCACCCCTGCCGTGTCTCCAGCACGAATTGCACGCGGTCGCTGTCTGACGGGAGCGGCGTCTCGTTCCTCGGCTGCGCGGCGTGGACTTCCAGCAGCGTGCCGTCGGGGGCGATGTAGGCGATGTCCAGCGGGACAAGCGTGTTGCGCATCCAGAACGAGCGGCGGTCTGGCGCGTCGAAGATGAAGATCATCCCCTCCATCTCGGCCATGTTCGTGCGCCACATCATGCCGACTTGGTGCTCGACGGGTGTGCGCGCAATCTCGGTGGCCAACTCATGCGCGCCGAGCCAGACCTTGATGGTCGGCAGTTTCGCTTGCGGCTGGCCGGACTCCGTGGGGTCGGTGGACGCGGCGGCCTTCGGCGCGGAAGCCGGCCTTGGGCACGCGACC
This sequence comes from Verrucomicrobiales bacterium, assembly GCA_005791875.1. GTDB lineage: Bacteria > Verrucomicrobiota > Verrucomicrobiia > Limisphaerales > SXTU01 > SXTU01. The sequence goes on along the minus strand of SXTU01000009.1, from coordinate 12,385 downwards.
AGCAGCGTGCAAAGGCAGGCGAGGAGCAGGACGGAAAGTCGCTTCATTCGCGGCGAGTCTGGCAGACCGAGGGGAGAATTCAAACGCCGGAAGCACGACGACTGGTGCGTCCCATCCTTGAAAGGACGCGAGTGTTGCGGCGTTGAACCCGTGCCGGCGGTTTGCAACCGCCGTCTGTGAGGAGCAGCAGTTCGAGGCAGTGTCGATCAGTCCACCCGCAAGGCGGCGATTGCAAATCGCCGGCACGGGTCAGTGGCTGAAAACGCGGCAGTTGGGGAGCCGTTGATTCTCTACCGCGTAATCTCCGCCGTTGCCACGTCCCGCCGCCGCCGGCATCGTCCTCGCGGTTATGGACGTAACGAATCTCGACGACGTGCCGGCCTTCACCACGAAGGACGGCTCCGAAATCCGCGAACTGCTGGCGTATCGCAACTCCGGCATCCGCAACCAGTCCCTCGCCGAGGCGCGCGTGCCGGTGGGTGGAAGCACGATGGAGCACTATCACCCGAAGTCGGAGGAGATTTACTACATCACGCACGGCACGGGCCGGATGCGCATCGAGGCCGAGGAGCGCGACGTGCGCGCCGGCGACGCCGTGGCCATCCCGCCGGGCAGGAAGCACAAGCTCTGGAACACGGGCTCCGAGGTGCTGCGCCTGCTCTGCTGCTGCGCCCCGTGCTACGAACATCAGGACACGTTCATCACGGAGAACTGATGCGAGATGCGTGTCGTTGAGGCCTTTCCGCCCGGCAAACCTCCCCGAACTGCTGTTACTTCTCCTTCGACCGGCCGGGGAACTCCGATGGCCGCCAGCCGGTCCACTTCTTGAACGTGTTCGAGAAGACGAAGGGGTTTTGGTAGCCGACGGCGTTGGCGATGGTTTCCACCTTGTCGTTCGTGGTAGAGAGGAGTTCCGCCGCGCGTCGCATGCGCAGGAAGATGACCTGGTGCATCGGGCTGCGTCCAAGCTGGCGATGGCAGAGCCGGCGCAGGTGCTCGGTGCTCATGTGCGCAAGGCGAGCGATGCGTTCCAGCGACCACTCCTCGTCGAGATGCGCGGCGACGCCTTCCCACACGAGCCAGAGGCGGTCCTCAATCTGCCAAGGGCGCGCGAAGCGCAGGACATAGGCGTGAACGAGGTCCACCCAGTGCAGCATCTGCGCCGGGACCGCCGCGCCCTTCGCCTCGTGGTGCAGGCCGAGCGCCGCGTGCCGCACCGGCTCAGGATCGAACTTCGCGAGCACGGGTGAACTCGCACCGGCTATGGGGCGCTGGTCGGTGGGTTGTTCGTAGCGCACCCAGACGAATTCCCAAGGCGCGCCGGGCTCGGCGTGGAAGGCGTTCAAGATGTGCGGCGGCAGCAGGCAGGCGGTGCCCGCGCTACAAACTTGCCAGCGGCCTTCCACGAGGAACCGCCCGCGTCCGCCGAAGCACGCGAGGAAGTAAGTGCCACTCTGTTTCGTCCGCACGATGCGATACGGCGCGACCGCGTGGCAGACGCCGAGGTGCGCGATCTGGTGCTGCGCGAGTGCGGGGCAGACGGGCACGTTCTGAAGCCAGCCACGGGGGTCAGCAGCGCCGGCGCGGACGACCCATTGCCGCGTTTGCGCGCCGAGCGTGTGCGTTTCGGATAGTTGGGCGTGCGTCTTTGCCATTTTCAACCGGGCGGGCTTGCCGATACGATGCCCGGCACGCTCGCGCAGCGCGACAGATTTTTAACCGACACCAAACCATGCCCAACCCCTGGACCGGAAAAGGAAATCCCTACACGCGCAAGGAAGTCCGCGACCGCTTGATGAGCACCATCAAGAAGGGCGACGCCATCATCGCCGCTGGCGCGGGCACGGGCATCAGCGCGAAATTCATCGAGAAGGGCGGGGCCGACCTCCTCATCATTTACAACTCCGGCCGCTTCCGCATGAGCGGCCACGGCTCCACCTGCGGCCTCATGTCCTACGGCGATGCGAATGCCATCGCGATGGAGATTGGCGAATACGAGGTGCTGCCCACCGTGGAGGACATCCCCGTCATCTGCGGCGTCCACGCCACCGACCCGCGCCGCCGGATGTGGCACTGGCTCGGCAAGGTGAAGGAGATGGGGTTTAGCGGCGTGAACAACTTCCCCACGCACACCATCGTGGACGGCCACTTCCGCGGCGTGCTCGAAGAGACCGGCATGGGCGTGCAGAAGGAGTTCGAGATGATCGCCCTCGCGCGGAAGATGGACCTCTTCAGCATCGTCTATGTCGCCACGCCGGAGGAAGCCGTCGAGATGGCGAAGGCCGGGGCGGACGCCATCATCGCGCACGTCGGCACGACGGTCGGCGGGAGCATCGGCGTGACGAAGGCGGTCGTGACGTGGGATTTCACCATCCAGCGGACACAGGAAATCATTGATGCCGCCAGCCGCGTGCGGAAGGACATCTTCTTCCTCTGCCACGGCGGCCCCATCAACACGCCCGACGACGCGAACCGCGTGATTCAGGGCACTGACTGCCACGGCTTCGTCGGCGCGAGCAGCCTGGAGCGCATGGGCGTGGAGGCTTCCCTTACGAACTTGACGCGCGACTTCAAGAAGCTGAAGGCCCCGGCGGCGAAAAAGTTTGGGAAGAAGAATTAAGCCCGGTTGACGGCACTCGCCGGGCCGCTAACACTAGCCCAATGAACACCAGCCGAGTCCATGGCGAGACGGGCGAGTTTGCGCCGCGCCGGGTCGTGGGCCGGCGGCCCGCTTGGGTCACGCCGTTCGACCAGTTGGAATGGCTCCGTCAGTTCGCTTCCGAGGTGCATCGTGGAGAACCCGCCGCCGCTCGACAGGACTATTTCCCCGTTCTTAAGGTTGTTGGTCGAAATCGCCCGCGCCGAGGTTGATTTCGCCGTGGTCGGGGGCGTGGCGGTCTGCCTTAACGACCATGTGCGCTACACCGCCGACGCGGACATCTTGGTCAATCCCAGTCAGGACAACATCAAGCGCCTGCTGGCGGTGCTCTCGCAATGGGGCGAAGGCTGGGCGCGTGAACTCAAGCCTGAGGAGTTTGTCGCGCAAGAAGGTTCGATTTGTGTCAGCGAGGAATTCGATCTCGATATCTTCACTCAAATGCGTGGACGGACCCTGGATGATTTCCGGCCCCGGCTGCGGAATTTCGACGCCCAAGGCGTGCGGATACCATTTCTCGCTCCGGAGGATTTAATTGCCCTCAAAGAGGGCTCATGGCGGGAAAAGGATCGGTGGGATGTCGTCGAACTGCGACGTATTCTGGCGCAGCGCCAGCCACCCAACGGTCCGATTGACTGAAGAGTTATGAACCCTGAAGACCGCCGCTTCGTGCAAATCGCGGACGCGCTCCGCGAGCCCAACGCCTGGACCAACAACGAGTGGCTTTGCCGGCCGGACATTGTCGCCGCGAAGGACCTGCTGCTCGTGCGCGCGAACATGGCCCCGGGCTATTGCCATCCCTTCCACTATCACCCGCACCGCGAGGAGATCATCTATGTCATCTATGGCCGCGCCGAACAGTGGGTGGGCGACAGCTATCGAATCCTCAGCGCGGGCGAGATGGCGCACATTCCGCCGGGCCAGATCCACGCCACCTTCAATCCTCACGCGGAGCCGCTCGTCTTTCTGGCCATCCTTTCGCCCGCCGTCCTGCCGGGCGCCAAGGCCGGCGATCCTGATCCGGTGGACGTCGGCACCCAGGAGCCGTGGGCTTCACTGCGCAGGGTTCGCGGACTGGTGCCGTGCGTTTGGGACGGCGGGAGGCAAGTGGCCTGAGCTGGGCCGCTGCCGTAACGGCCACAAGGTTTGCAACGTCTGTTCGCAACATGAATATCAAGTCAGGGGCAACTGCGGTGCTGGCTGCTTCGCTGCTCGGCAGTGCGGTCCCCGCCTTCTCGCAAACCCAGTCCAAAGCCAAGAGTGCCTCCACTACGCAGGCCAAGAAGGAGCTCGACGACGCGAAAGCCAAGCTCAAGGACGAGAACCAGGATCTGGACAAGGCCGAGAAGGAAGTCGAGAAGGCTGAATCCGCGCACCAGACGGCGCTGGCAAAAATCCAGAAGGCCCGCCAGGCCGCCTTCGCCCAGCACAGCAAGAAGCTCGGCCTGCCCACTGCCATCGCCCAGCGCGATGCCGCGTCGCGAGCCATCGAGTTGGCGCAGACGGTGCTGTCGAAGGAGATTCGTGCTCAGGCCGATTACCAAGCCGCTGCGAAGGAGGCCGAGAAGGCCAGCGCCCGACTCCGGGAAGTGCGTGACGACACCGCCCTGCCCGACGAGAAGAAGCGGCAGCTCACAGCAGAGCTTTCCAAGACCATCCGCCGCCCCACGGAGTTGGAGCGCGAGCGCATCGAGGCGGACACGAACATCCAGCAGTTGCGCCTCAAGGCCGGCGAGGCCGGCAAGCAGGTCGCCACCGTCCAGTCGCAGGTGCAGAAGGCCGCCGAGGAGGACAGCAACGTGAAGGCCGCCCAGCAGGCGGAGCGCGACTCCGCCGAGAAGCTGAAGACCGCCCGCACCGAGGTGGACAAGCACAAGAAAGAAGTCGCGGCCGCGCAGAAGAAGGCGAGCACCGAGTCGCAGCAGTATCAGAAGGCACAGAGCCAGACGAAGACCAAGAAGGGGAAGAACGACAAGTAGGCGGTGATGGGTAATGGGTAATGCGTGTTGGCGGTGGAAGGTATCCAACGCTCCTTACGCATCACGCATCATTTCCTCCTCCTCGACGGACTTTTGAATTTCCAAACCGCCGCGTCTGGGCTAAGGGGTAGCCATGCCAGAGCACGCCGCCACGGGAGAAGCGATTTTTCGTGGCATCCCCGTCTCCACGGGCGTCTGCGTCGGCAAGGTCCTCGTCCTCGGCCAGCAGCGCGCGAAGATCACTCGCCAGGAGATCACCGAGGCGGACGTGCCCCGGGAGCTTGAGCGGCTGGAACAAGGTCTTCTCGCCACGCGCCAGCAGCTTCACGAGATCCAGCAGCAGGTGACGCACGCGATGGGCGCGAAGGACGCGAGCATCCTTGAGGCCCATTTGCTCGTGCTCGACGACCCCACGCTCCTCGAAGGCGTCACACGCATGATCGCCGAGGAGAAGGTCACGGCGGAATGGGCCTTCCACACCGTGGCCGAGCGTTTCGCGCAGACGCTGGAGGCGGTCGCGGACGACTATCTTCGTGAGCGCGTCGCCGACTTGCGCGACGTCGCGGGGCGCGTGGTCAACAACCTCATCGGCCACGAGGAGGCCGTGGACGTCGCGCGGCTTAAGGAGCCGTGCATCGTCATCGCGCACGACCTCGCGCCCTCCACCACCGCGCGTCTCGACAAGAAGATGGTGCTCGGTTTCGGCACGGATGTCGGAGGCAAGACCTCGCACACGGCCATCATGGCGCGGTCGTTGCGCATCCCGGCGGTCGTCGGCCTCAAGGACGCCGGGCACCGCCTCCACAACGGCCAGACCGTGTTGCTCGATGGTTTCACCGGCGTGGTCATCCTCAACCCGACGGATCAGACCCTCTTCGAATACGGTCAGATTGAGCGGCGGCAGAAGAGCTTTGAGCAACGGTTGCAGGAGATTCATGACCAACCCGCCGTCACGCTCGATGGCGCGCAAATCATCCTGTCTGCGAATGTCGAGGAGGCCAGCGATGCCGCCGAGGTGAAAATCGCCGGCGGCGAGGGCGTTGGCCTGTTCCGCACGGAGTTCCTTTTCCTCAACCGCTCCACGCTCCCGAGCGAGGAGGAGCAGTATCAGGCCTATCGTCAGGTCGCCTCCGAGCTGAAGCCCCAGCCCGTCATCATCCGCACGCTCGACCTCGGCGGCGACAAGCTGCCCACTATCGTCGGCATCGCGCAGGACGCGGCGGAGATGAACCCCTTCCTCGGCTGGCGCGCCATCCGCTTCTGCCTTCAGGAGTCCGCCATCTTCCGTGCGCAACTCCGCGCCATCCTGCGCGCCAGCGCCGAGGGCAACGTGAAGATCATGTATCCCATGATCTCCGGCCTCGAGGAGCTGACGCAGTCCAACGAACTCGTCGAGCAGTGCAAGGCCGAGCTGCGCGCGGCGGGCGTGCCCTTCGACGAGAACCTCGAGATCGGCGCGATGATTGAAATCCCCTCCGCCGTGATGATCGCGGACTCGCTCGCCAAGCGCGTGAAGTTCTTCAGCATCGGCACCAACGACCTCATCCAATACACGCTCGCCGTGGACCGGTTGAACGAGAAGATCGCCTACCTCTACGATCCCACGCATCCCGCCGTGCTGCGGCTCATCAAGCTCACCGTCGAGGCCGCCCACCGGCACGGCATCTGGACGGGCGTGTGCGGCGAGATGGCCAGCGACCCCGCGATGATCCCGCTCCTCCTCGGCCTCGGCGTGGATGAACTCAGCATCACCCCGCCGCTGGTGCCACCCATCAAATACATCATCCGCCGGCTCAAGCTCTCCGAGTGCAAGGAACTCACCGACTTCGCGCTCGCCTGCGAATCCTCCGCCGAAATTCTCACCCGCTCCCAAGCCCTCGTCTCCCGCGCCGCGCCGGATTTGTTTGGAGCAGCGCAGTGACATGAGCGCTCGTTACCCAAGAACCTTCCGCGTCCGCCAGACGTTCGAGCGCCCGCTCGTTGCGAATGTGGCTGCGACGGTGCGGGCGGAGTTGACGCGCATCGGCGTTGCGGCGCGTGTGCAGCCGGGGCAGACCGTCGCCATCACCGCTGGCAGCCGGGGCATCACGAACATCGCGGCGATCCTCAAGGCCACGGTGGATTTCTTCCGTGCCGCAGGGGCGCAACCCTTCATCGTCGCGGCGATGGGCAGCCACGGTGGCGGAACGCCAGACGGCCAGCGGGCGATTCTCACGAACTACGGTGTCACCGAGGACTTCTGCGGCTGCCCGGTCCGCACCAGCATGGAGACGGTCGTGCTCGACCGCACGGCTGAGGGCATCCCGGTTCACTTCGGGCGCGACGCGCTCGCGGCGGATCACGTTGTTGTGGTGGGCCGGGTCAAGCAACACACCGAACTCTTCGGCGACCACCAGAGCGGCTTGATGAAGATGTTGCTCATCGGTCTGGGCAAGCACGAGGGCGCGAAGATTTACCACCGGGCGTTCGTGGACCATTCGTTCGACACCATCGTCCGCAGCGTGGGTCGGCGGGTGATTGAGAAGGGCCGCATCCTGGCCGCGCTGGGCATCGTGGAGAACGCCTACGACCAGACCGGCCTCATCCGCGCCGTGTTGCCACATGAGTTGGAGGCGCAAGACAAGGAACTCCTCGCGCTCGCGGCCAAGTGGCTTCCGCGCCTGCCCTTCGACCACGCGGACCTCTTGATCGTGGACGAGATCGGGAAGGAGATTTCCGGCTGCGGCATGGACACGAACGTCATCGGCCGCAAGCGATACGAGCACTGGACCGAGGAACACGAGTTCCCGAAGATCAAGAAGATCGCCATCCGCAGCCTCACCGAGCAGACCCACGGCAACGCGACTGGCTTGGGCAAGTCCGAGTATTGCCTCACGCGCGTGGTCAAGGCCATGGACAAGCGCGTCACCTACATCAACGTCGCCACGGCCTGTTACCCGCAGGTCGCCATGATCCCGCCGCACTACGACACCGACCGTGAGTTGCTCGACGTGGCGCTCTCGACCATCGGCCTCACCGAGCCGCCGCACGCGAAGCTGCTGTGGATTCAGAACACGTTGCACGTCGAGGAAGCCGAGTGCGGCGAGGCATTCCTGCCGCTCGCACGCGGGCGGAGCAACTTCGAAATCCTCACCGAACCGCGCGCGATGAAGTTCGACGCGCAAGGGATGCTGCCGAGGACGATGGCAGAGCTGGCGTGAGACGGCTTGATTCCGAGCTCTGCGGCCTGCGCTCCATAGGAGCATCACAAATCAGCCCGGGGCAGCGCCCCGGGAAACACGGCCACAAACGGCAAAGCCCTGAAGGGGCGACACAGAACTGTTCCGCCACTACTGGGCGGAAACTTTTCGGCCCGGCACCTAGGGCGTTGCCCTGGGCTGAATTGTTTCAGGCTTTCAACCTTGGGTTGCGAGGGGTGGAGAAAGAATTTTTGCCGATGATGCTTTGCTTCTTTGCGTCTGGGCGTTGAACCCGGTTTACTCGACGCATGTCAGCCGCACACGAAGCCCCCACGCGCGCCCGCTCCGTTGTTTTATTCTTCGCCGTCACTCTGGCCGTCATCACCTACGTGGACCGGGTCTGCATTTCGCAGGCGGCTCCGCAGATGCAGAAGGACCTCGGGCTGACGAAGGAACAGATGGGATGGGCCTTCACCGCGTTCAGCCTGGCCTACGCGCTCTTCGAGATCCCCGGCGGCTGGCTGGGCGACAAGATCGGGCCGCGCAAGGTGCTCATGCGCGTGGTCGCCATGTGGTCCGTCTTCACCATCGCGACTGGCTGGGCATTCAACCTCGCGTCGCTGATTGTCTATCGCTTCCTGTTTGGCGTGGGCGAGGCGGGCTGTTTCCCGAACGTGACCAAGGCGTTCACGCTGTGGTTTCCCGCCTACGAACGCGTGAAGGCGCAGGGCGTCATGTGGTTGAGCGCGCGCTGGGGCGGGGCCTTCACGCCGCTGCTGGTGGGCTGGATGCTCGCGACGGGCGGCGAGGGCAAGGTCGGCCTCGGGCTCCATTACAAATGGGTCTTCCTCATCTTCGGCCTGCTGGGCGTCGTGTGGGCCGTGTTCTTCTACAAGTGGTTTTGCGACCTGCCGAAGAACCATCCGAGCGTGAACGCCGGCGAACTTGCCATCATCGGCGATCACTCGCACGCGACGGGCGGGGACCATTCCGTGCCGTGGACTGAGCTGTTCTCCAGCCGCAGCGTGTGGATGCTCTGGCTGCAATACTTCTGCATGTCCTTCGCGTGGTATTTCTACATCACGTGGATGCCGACCTTCATCAAGGAGACCTTCCCGAACCTGAGCGACATGAACCGCGCGCTGCTGGCGTGCGTGCCATTGTTCTTCGGAGGGCTTGGCTCGATCTTCTCCGGCATGGTGTCGGCCCCACTGGAGAAATACTTCGGCAGCTCGGCCAGCGCACGACGGTTCATGGGCTGCGCGGGCCTGTGCGCGGCAGCGGTGATGCTGCTGACCTCAATTTGGCTGCGCCAGTCCGCCTCGGCTGCGACGGCGGGATCGTGGATTCCGATTCTCTCGATGCTCGCGGTGGGCATGGCGAGCTTCTGCAACGACCTCGCGATGCCCGGCGCGTGGGGCGCGTGCATGGAAGTCGGCGGCAAACACACCGGCTCGCTCTCCGGGAGCATGAACATGATGGGCAACCTCGGCGGCGCGATGCCCGGCTTCGTGGTGCCGATGATCCTGACCCTGACGAACGCGCCCGATGCCGCCTCGCCCACATGGAACGCCGTGTTCTATCTCTTCGCCGCCGTGTATGTGGTCGGCGGCCTGAGCTGGCTGGCGATTGACCCGGTGACGCCGCTGGCGCAACAGGCGATGAGCACGAAAAGCTCCGGCTGGGCAATCGCGTTGCGCATGGTCGCCGGCCTCAGCCTGTTTGTGCTCCTCACGGGCTTGATCGTGATGGCGTGCAGCCCCGAGCCTTCGCCCCAAGGCCGACAGATGGCGCTCGTCGGCGGCGGCATTATGATCGGCGGCTTCTTCCTCGCCTTCCTCGTGGACTTGCTGACGGACATCCGCAACTCGCTTCAGAAGACCGACGGACGGCCCTGACGCCTCATTTTCTTCGTGCGGGAATTGTGCGGGAATTGAGGCTTGACGGTGATTTTAGCCGCCCCTAGCTTGCAACGAGGTAAACGAAGTAGCTGGTTCGCCAGCGTGTGAAGTCGGAATTTTTTCCGGCTTTTTTTTGCCCCTAGAAGGGCGCAGGCACGGCTCGAATTATGAACGCTGATTTTCTAGCCATCTTGGAATTCTGGGAAAAGGAAAAGGGCATCAGCAAGGATGTCCTCGTCGGCGCCGTCCAGGAGGCGCTCATCTCCGCTGCCAAGAAGGCCGTCGGCCCCGCCCGCGAGTTGCGCTGCCTGATTGACCCGAAGACCGGTGACATCAAGGCGTTTGCCAAGCTCATCATCTCGGACAAGGTCATCTCCAAGCACGACCAAATCTCCCTCACCGAGGCCCGCAAAAAGAAGGCGGACGCGCAGATCGGCGAGGAACTGGAGGTCGAGGTCACGCCCACCGGCTTCGGGCGCATCGCGGCGCAATACGCCAAGCAGGCCCTGCTCACGCAGGTCCGCCGTGCTGAAAAGGCGCTCATCTTCGAAGAGTTCAAGGACCGCGTCGGCGATCTCGTCAGCGGCACGGTGCGGCGTTTCGAGCGCTCGGATGTCATCATGGACTTGGGCCGCTACGAGGCGTTGCTGCCCAACCGCGAGCGCGTGCCGACGGAGGAATATCAGATCGGCGAGCGCATCCGCTGCTTCGTCAAGGCCGTCGAGAACGGGCCGCACGGGCCGGAGATCATCCTGAGCCGCGCCGCGCCGGAGTTCGTTCTGAAGCTCTTCAAGCTCGAGGTCTCCGAGATCTCCAACGGCACGGTCGAGGTCAAGGGCGTCGCGCGCGAACCCGGTTTCCGCACGAAGCTCGCCGTTTACAGCCGCGACCCGAAGGTGGACCCGGTCGGCGCGTGCGTCGGTCTCCGTGGCCAGCGCGTGAAGAACATCGTGCGCGAGCTGAACAACGAGAAGATGGACATCATCAAGTGGGATCCGAACATCAAGACATATCTCACGAACGCCCTCGCGCCCGCGATCCTCAAGACCCTGACCGTGGACGAGGTCAATCACGCGGTGAAAGTCCTCGTCGCCGAGGACCAGCTCTCGCTCGCCATCGGCAAGCGCGGCCAGAACGCCCGGCTCGCCTCCCGCCTGACCGGCTGGGCGGTGAACATTGACGCCGAGGCGGTCACGAACATCGGCATCGGGGACAAGATCCAGCACGCGATTGACGCCTTCGCCGCCGTGCCGGGAGTGACGCGCGAGATGGCCGAGGCGCTCGTGAACACAGGCTTTCACGCGCTGGAAGATGTGGTCTCGCAGGCTGAGGAAGATGATTTGAAGCAGATCCCGCAGATCGGCGAGCAGGCCGGCGCGGTGCTGGCCGCCATCAAAGAAGCGGCCAAGACCAACCCCTTGGCCGGAGCGCTTGCCTAGTTTGATTTAGTTGAGCGCGCCCGGGAGGTCCGCCTCCCGGGCGCGCAAGTTATTATGCCCGTTCGCATTTACGACATCGCCAAGAAGCTCGGCATCGAGAGCAAGCAGGTGCTCGCGATCGCCAAGGAGCTTGGCATCAAGGAAGCCAAGGTCCCCTCCAGCTCCCTCGACAAGATCACCGCCGAGTTCCTCGAGGAGAAGCTCGGGCCGCTCAAGCCCGCCGAGCCAGTCGCGCCCGTCGTCCCCGAGGCCCCCATCGTCATCATCAAGGCCCCGGAGCCGGAGCCACCGCCGCCCGCGCCCGAGGTCGCGCCCGTTGCTGAAGCCATCGCGCCCGCTGCTGAACCGACAGGCCAGACTCCAGCGGCTCCCGAGGCAACCACTGGGCACGCGCCCGCACCTCCGACCGCGGCCCCTGCGCCTGCCCCTGCAGTTCCGGCTGCGCCTGCGCCGCCCGCCGCGCCGCCCAAGCCCACTACCGGCCAGTTGGTGGGTCGCATTGATCTTTCCAAGTGCGGCGCGCGTCGCGAGCCGGCGCGCGAAGAGCGCCGCCCCGCTCCGGCCACCGACACGCGCGGTCGCGGCCCCGCCGGTTCCGGCTCGCAGCAGGGCGGACGCCCCGGCGACAACCGTGGGTTCCAAGGCGGACGCCCCGGCTACGGCCAGCAGCAACGCGGCCCCGCCACCCCGCCCCCGGCTCCCAAGCCCGTTGACCCGCGCTCCGCCCTTCCCTCCAGCGCGCAGCTCATCATGATGAAGCCGCCCATCGTGGTCCGCGACCTCGCGGAGCAGATGAAGCGCAAGCCCTTCCAGCTCATCGCCGACCTGATGCAGATGGGCATTTTCGCCAACGTCAACCAGGCCGTTGACGAAACGGTTGCGATCAAGCTCTGCGCCAAGCACGGCTTCAAGTTCGAGGTCGAGAAGCGCGCCAAGGGCGAAGGCCAGGTCCACGCCGTCGTCAAGAAGGTCGAGGCCGACCCGATTGATGACAAGCCCGAGGATCTCAAGCCCCGCCCGCCCGTCGTCACGATCATGGGCCACGTGGACCACGGCACGACCTCGCTCCTCGACGTCATCCGCAAGGCCAACGTCGCCGCCGGCGAGTCCGGCGGCATCACGCAGCATATCGGTGCCTACACGATCACCGTCCCGCACCCGGAAAAGAAGGGCGAGCTGGCGCAGATCACTTTCCTCGACACCCCCGGCCACGCCGCCTTCTCCGCGATGC
>SXTU01000073.1 GCA_005791875.1 Verrucomicrobiales bacterium | reverse complement strand
GTGTAGAGCAGCGCGGCCAAATTATCCTCGGTCAACGCGGCAGGCGCAGGCGCGTCCGCCTCGGCCAGCGCGGCGAAGTCCTCGACACGCAGGAACCTCAGCCCCGGCTTGAGGGCGGCGAGCCTGGCCTGGTTCTCCGCGAGGCTCTGGTCGGTGATGACGACCTGCGCGCCGGAGTCGGCGAGGATGAAGGCGACTTCATCGGGCTTGAGAAAATTGTTGATGACCGTCACCACGCCGCCCGCGCGCCAGACGCCGAAGAGCACGGCGGGAAACTCCGGGCAGTTCTTGAGCCACACCGCAACCCGGTCGCCGCGCTCGACGCCGAAATCCCGCACCAGCGAGAGAGAGAGCCACGCCGCGCGCTGGGCGAGCCAGTCGTAGGCCAGTTGCGATTCACCCCAAAAAATGGCGGGATGGTGGCGGCGGCGCGCGACGGTCTCGGCGAAGGCGGCGAAGAGGTTCATGGGCGGGGAGGGTAGGAAAAGGGGGCGTTGGCTCCAAGCGCCAAGTCGGTCGTCTCGCGGCACATCAGCAACGTGTTCCACGAGGGAGAGCTGGGGCGGGAGGCGACTGCTGCAAAATCTGCAACGGTTCAAACCGAGGGCGTCAAGCAGGCTAGGGGCTTCACCGGAGTTCGATGGGCTTGGGCTTTCGCTGACCATCAGCTAAAGTCCACCGCAGATGGCCGACGAACCCAAACCCGCGCCGACGCTGGCGGAGGAATTCCTCGTGGAGTTCCGCGCGTTTTGGGCGTGGCTGCCGGACAAGCCGCTGTTCTTCGCGCTGCTCGGTGCGTGGGCGCTGCTGTTCCATTTCCTCGGCCACTGCTCGTTCAACTTCACGAACCAGCCCTCGCTCTTCGCATGGATGTGGGGCGCGTGGAGCGCGGAGGCGCTGGAGGCGGAACACGGCAAGCTCGTGCCCGTGGTCGTTCTGATTTTGCTCTGGCTGCGGCGCGGCGAACTGCTCGCCACCCCGACCCGGCGCTGGCTGCCCGCGCTGGCGGGCGTCGCGCTTGCGCTTGCGCTGCATGTCGTCGCGTTCATCGTGCAACAGCCCCGCGTCTCGATGGTCGCGCTGGCGGGCGGGGTTTGGTGTCTCGTCGGGCTCGTGTGGGGGCCGGGATGGCTGCGGAAAACGTTTTTCCCGTTCCTGCTCCTGGGCTTCTGCGTGCCGCTGGAGTCGCTGGGCGAAGGGCTGCTTTTCGAACTGCGCCTGCTCGTGACGCAGATCTCAGTCGGCATCGGGCACAACCTGCTTGGCCTCGACGTGCTGCGCGACGGCACGGCCATCTTCAACTCGACGCGCAGCTTCAACTACGACGTTGCCCCCGCGTGCAGCGGCATACGCAGCCTCGCGTCGCTGCTGGCGGTCACGACGATCTACGGCTACGTGGCCTTCCGCACGCCGTGGAAACGGATCGCGATGATTGCGCTGGCCGCGCCGCTGGCGGTGGCGGGCAACGTCGCGCGCATCACCACGGTCATCATTCTGGCAGAGGCGTTCGGCCACAAAACCGGCGCGGCGGCGGAGACGCACCTCGGCTATGTCACGTTCGCGGTCGCCATCGGGCTGATGTTTCTGGCGGGCTGGCTGATGCGGGAGAAGGAGTTACCGGTCGTCGCGCCCGTCGGTAGTCCCGACGTGCCGCTCGGCCATGTGGACGCGCAGCAGCGCGTCCCTACCACGCCGCTCTTTGGCCCGGCGCTCATCGGTGCGCTGCTGCTGATGGGCGTTGCCGGCGGCGCGATTTTCAAACTGCAAGCCCGCCAGACGCTCGGTCGCTCCGGCGTGCTCGCGGAACCACAGGCGGGTTCCGCGCGTTGGCGAATCGCGTTGCCGGAGCAAGTCGCCGGGATGGCTTCGCTGGAAGTGCCGCCCGCCAAGGAGGAGTTGACCGGCCTACCCCCCGACACTTCCATCGGCAAGCGCGTCTATCGCGCGGCGGACGGCACGGAGCTGCTGCTGCAAGTCGTCCTCATGGGCCGCGACCGCACGAGCATCCACCAGCCGCAATACTGCCTCACCGGCCAGGGCTGGCTCATCGAGAAAACCGAGGAAGTGCGCCTGCCCGTCGCCAGGCCGCAGCCGCACGAGGTGCCCGCGCTCAAGCTCACCGCCAGCAAAGCCTTCACCACGGAGAGCGGCCAGCGCGTCCCGCTGCGCGCGATCTACGTGTATTGGTTCGTCGCTGACGGCACGCTCACGGCGCATCGCTCCGAGCGTCTGGCTTCAATGGCCAAGGAACTCTTGCGCACGGGCACACTCCAGCGCTGGGCCTACGTGGCGTGCTTCGCGCACTGCCTGCCCGGCGAGGAGGACAAGGCCTTCGCGCGCGTGAAGGAGTTTGTGGCCGAGGCGGTGCCGGAGTTTCAGCGCGTGGGAGCGCGTAATTCCAGGTAAGGATGCAGCCACGCCAAGCGAGCTGGTTCAGCGTGTCACGCCGGACATTTTGGCCCGAACTTCGAGATGGGAATCCGACAACCACGGGGACACCGACGACGACGGATGGAACCAAGGCCAGAGCTGCGGGGACTTTTTTTACGGCGACTGAATGGCTTGGTCGGCGTTGAGCTGTGCTGGTCCTTCAGATCCGTGGGCATCCGGAGTTGAACTACGGTTTCCAGGTCCAAGCGTCCCCGCTCCCAGCAGAGAGCGCTATTTCTTCGCCGCACCCGCTTCGGCCAGCGCCTTCTTCCCCTCCGACTCGCCGATCTCGCGCACGAAAATGTTCCGCCAGCGTATCTCGCCGCCGTGCGTCTGGAGCATGATCGGGCCTTTGGCGGGCAGCGGCAGCTTCTTGTCCCAGTAGTTCTCCATCACCGCGCCATCCACGACGAGCTTGCCGTTGAGCCAGACCCAGGTGACCGCGCCGACTTGGCGGATGCGAAAGCTGTTCCACTCGCCGAAGGGTTTGTCCGCCACCACAAGCGGGTCGCGGCCCGGCGTGCCGGGCGTGTTGTTGAAGAGCCCGCCGGAGCCGAGGTGCGGACGGCGGGTGGGAGCCTTCTCGTTGAACACCTGGTTCTTGTCCCAGATCTGCACCTGCGGCGTGCCGCGCAGATAGATGCCGCTGTCCGCCTTCGCCACTGTCTTGTATTCGAGGAGGAACTCGATGTCGCCCAACTCCGCGTCCGTCGTCGCGTAAGGCCCGGTGCCGACGTTGACCAGTTCGCCGTTCTCCACGCTCCAGTGCTTGGCGAAATCCTCGCGTTGCTGCTTCAGGTTGGCCGCCTTCTTCTCGCCATCGAGTTTCGCGCTGTTGTGCGGGTTCAAGCCATGCCAGCCAGTGAGATCCTTGCCGTTGAACAGCGCGCGAAAGCCCTTCGGCGGGACCGGTTTCGCGGCCGGGGATTGACTGCAAAGGACGCAGAGAGAGGCGACGGCAATAAGGATTGGTTTCATAGGGTGATGTTCGCGGGGAATGGACTGCTGCTCATTGGCCGGCCTTCACGACGCCGACCTGCTTCACGAGCTTGTGCACCGAGGCGGCGATGCGGTCCTCGATGTCTCCGGCCCAACGAAACGCGGGACGGCCATACTCGAAGAGGAACGTGCCGCCCTCGTAGCCGCCTTCCTCCCACACGCGGCGGGACGGGATGTAGGCGATCATGTCATCCGCGTAGCCCATGACCCACGTGCCGGGGCCGAACTCGCGTTTGAAGCGCAGCGCGTAGTCCACCACCGTCTCCGCGCCCATGCCGATGACGAGCATCTCCGTCCCGAGCCGCCACGCGTGGACGGGATACGGATACGCGTCGGGGAACTGCTTGCGCCGGTCCAACTCCTGCAACATGCGCGTCGCCCAGCGCACGCGGATGGCGCCGCTCTCCTTGGCGACGGCCTCGAGTTCCTCGCGGGAAACCGTCTTGAGGTAGGGCAGGTCAACGATCTCGAACGCCGTGCGCAGGCCCGGGGAGACCGGCTTCAGCGGCTGCTTCAACGCCTCCTCCACGCCTGCGGCGAGCATCTTGCCATAGCGCTCGCACAACTCGACGCTGCGGCGCGGCAAGGGATTTTGGTCACCCCCGCAGGTGTTGACGAACATCGCCGTCGCGCCGGGATGAGCCTTCTCGATTTCCACCTGCGCAAAGCCGGGATAGTCGCCGCACCACGTCAGGAAACTCAGTGTCGTCGGGTGGCACGCGTAGCCGAAGAGCACGGCTTCGAGCTTGCCATCCGGCCGCGTGACGGTGAGCACGGGCACGGAATGGTCCACCGGCCCTTTGAGCGGTTCGCCGCGCGCGATGATGCCGGGCACCTCGGCTTCCTTGTTGTTGCGGCGATTCACCGCGAACGTCGCCTTGCCTTCGCCCATCTTCAGGCTGGCCGGCGCGAGCCGCGCGAGCGACTCGCCGACCATCGCGACGCAGTTCGTCACCATGAGCGCCGTGTATTCCTCGATGAGAGCGACCTGCGCGGCCTCAACGGGGTAGTAGTCCACGAGGTCGTCGCCGAGGCGCGGGCCGCAGTGGTTGTGCGAGAAGGTGAACATCACTTGCGCGCGCGTGAGCTGGAACTTCCGCTGCAACTGCCCGAACACGCGATCGCTCATCACCTTGGGCACGCCCTGGAAATCGCTCGTGATGAGCACGACGCGGCGGCCCTCGGCGTCCTCGAGCGCGAGCGCCTTCATCCAGAGGTCGTGCAGCTTGCCGTCAGGCACGCGCTTGCTGTCGTAACCGGCGAGCCACACGGCCTTCTCCGGCGTGATGACTGCCTTCGCCACGCCTGCCTTCCAACCCGGCGCAGCGAGCGCGGGCAGGGCGGTGATGAGCAAGAGGAGGAGAAAGCAGAGAGCGCGCGAAGTCCCCTTTGGTGGTAGCCGCCGACGTGAGGAGGCGGATTCCGCGCTGCTTGACCGAATCCGCCTCCTCACGTCGGCGGCTACGAATGGCAATGGAGTGCTCGGGAGATTCATTTGGCTTCTTTGGGCTGGGATGGCTTCGTGGTTCGCAGCCAAGCCTCTGCGAAGCGTTCGCCGATGGCGAGCTTGGCAGGTTTGTTAAAATGGAGTCGGTCTGGCATCCGGTCGCGCAGGTCGGTGGTGATGAAGATGCTGAAGTGAGTGGAACCCGCTGCGACGGCCGCGTGCTTCGCTCGCACCGTGTCGCGCGTGGCCCCGGCCGCGGCGATGCCGGCGATGACCGTGTGCATCGCCTTCGAGTTCGGCAGGTCGCGGCGCAAGTTCTCCGCCAGTTCCATGATGCGCGTGTCCGCGAGAGCGGCTTCCGCCGGTGAGTCGCTCTCGCCTTGGAGATAGAGCAGCCCGACGATCTCGAAGGTGTGTCCGCCTTTGGCGAGATCCGCAGTCGCAGCTGTGACGGTCTTCACCACATGGTCATACATGTGATGGTCGGCGGCAGACTTGGACCAGAAGGAATTCCCGCCGCCGCCACGGCTGGCCTTGATGATGCCGAAGTCCCGGACGCCCGCGCGATGCAAGCGACGCCCGAAGCCAATCTCCGGCCCCCAGTGTGTCGCGCTGCCCTTGTAGAACCCGCCCTGCTGCTCGCGCAGCGTGGTAAACGCGCCGCCCGAATCCCCGAGCGACTTCGCGGCGTTCGCAAGGTTGTGCCAGAAGAAGCGCACATCCTTGTCGGCTTCGTCCGCGCCGGGCGAAGGCTCGGCCCCGTCGCCATCCGTCGTGCCGAGTGAGTTGGACTGGCCGGTGAGGACGAAGAGTCTCAGGTGCGCGGCACGGGCGGGAGTCGCCACCAGAACTAGCGTGGCGGCGAGGAGCGAGGTGAAGAGATGCCAGTTCATTAGGAGCAATGCCCCTCGTCCCGGCCGACCGGGACGCGCCTACTTGTTAAACGACTTCGTGAAATCCTCCGCTGTGCTCACGACAACTTTCTTTTCGTGGCGGGAGTTGGCGATGAGTTCGTTCAGCTTGTTCTCCCACGCAGTGCTGTCCATCGGGAGGTCGATGCTCTGGCCGATGAGCGAGGAGTAGAGGAGGACGTTCGCCAGCTCCACGCTGCCCATGCCTTCCGCGCCGGGCGCGATGAGCGGCGTGCCGTCGAGGATCGAGTCCACGAAGTTCTGGATGAGGATGCCGTGCGGGTTGCTGGCCGGCTCGAAGGGGATTTCGCAGTTCCACGCGTCGGGCTTGGCGAAACCGCTCTTCGAGGTCCGGCTGAACTCGATCATGTCCGCCTCGTTCCGCGTGAAGCGCATCTTGCCGTCCTCCGCGACGACGAGTTTGCCGCGCGTGCCGCAGAGTTCGAGGCGGTTGGTGCCGGGAGCTTCGCCGGTCGAGGAGATGAAGACGCCGGTCGCGCCGTTGGCCCACTCCATGTAGGTCGTGATGTTGTCCTCCACCTCGATGTTGTGATAACGGCCGAGCTGGCAGAAGCCGCGCACGTTCTTCGGCATCCCGCACAGCCACTGGAGCATGTCGAGCTGGTGGAGGCACTGGTTGAGCAGCACGCCCCCGCCCTCACCCTTCCACGTCGCGCGCCAGCCGCCGCTGGCGTAGTAGGCCTCGGTGCGGAACCAGTCGGTGATGACCCAGTTCACGCGCACGAGCTGGCCGAAGTCGGCGCTGCCGAGGAGCTGCTTGATCTTCTGGTAACGCGGCTCGACGCGCATCTGAAACATCCCGCCGAAGACCTGCTTGGGATGCGCCTGCGCCACGGCGATGAGCCGCTCGGCGTCGGCCTTGTG
>SXTU01000008.1 GCA_005791875.1 Verrucomicrobiales bacterium | reverse complement strand
CGGTGCGGAGGTCAGGCTGCATTCCGGCCAGCTCCCGGACATCGCTACCTCAAGATAAGATTTGGACGTGACCAACACGGGGGAACACCGCTAACATCATCTTTAAGTCTAGCTTAGCTTCATCACCGGACAGGTCTCGGTTGCTTGAAAAGCCCGCCGGGTTCACCTTGATAGAGCTGCTGGTGGTCATCGCGATCATCGCCATCCTTGCCGGTCTGCTGTTGCCCGCGCTGGCGAGCGCGAAGCAGAAGGCCAAGAAGGCTCTGTGCATGGCCGATTTCAAGCAGGTGGGTCTGGCCGGTCTTGTTTACAGCCAGGACTACAATGGCTTCATCGCCAACCACATCTTCTGGTGGCGGCCGATGCTTATGCCTTACATCGCGAATGCCTCCAAACTCTACAACTGCCCCAGCTCCAAGTTTCAGGTGACGCAGGCGGAGGCGCTGGACACGAGCAACACCGGCCTCATGAACCGTGGTTCCGTTGCCAACATCTACCAGAGCAGTGCCAGCTACCAAAATGCCTCCGGCAACAGCGGGAACAACGGGGATGGTTACGCTTGGCCCATCGAGACCGCGTGGGCCAAGCCGAACGAAAGCATCTACATGGCGGACTCGGTGGCCGATGTCACCGCCGGGGCGCTGGCGAACGTGACAAACGGCGTGCCCACCTCGGAGATCACCGGCTTTGGCACCAGCCACATCCACCGCATGGCGTGGATGGGCAATCCGGGCATCGTTCGCTTCTTTGGCAACCGGCATAATGGAGTTGGGGCCATTTTCCTGGATGGACGCTATGAGCTGCTGAACATCAAGCCGCTCTACCAGTTCGCCGAAGGCGATCCCAACAACATCTGGGACACCCGATAATTCCATGCCCTCCTCCGCTACCCTTGCCCTGCTCTGCCTGTTGCTGGCTATCACCAGCGCGGCCTGTAGGAAGTCCAAACCGCCCACCCCCGAAGCCAAGGACGCGACAGCCGCCAAAGCCCGGGCAGCGGCAACGCCCATCCCCGCGCCAGCTGATGGGACGTTCGCGCCTCAGCATGCGGCGGCGGCGATGGGGCCATTTCAGGCCGATCTGGACGGCACCAAGCCGGAAGGTCATTTGCGTGCCTTGAACAATGCGCTCACCTTTTGGCTGGCCTCGGGACGACCTTTCCCGAAGGACGTGAACGAACTGGCCGCAGCCAAACTCATCACGCGGGTGCCCACCGCCCCGCCGGGCAAGAAGTTCGTGATAGACCCCGCCCGGCAGCAGATCGTGCTCGCCCCGTAGCGGAGCGATTTCTTAAAATCCGGCTGCCTTGCCGTCCGTAACCCGCGGATCGTGCGCCCCACTAAAGCCCTTGCCATCTGCGCTGCGTCCCACCGCCTGGCACGCACCCATGGTATCCAGTTCCTTGAGCTTGTGTCCGCGACGCTCCAGTTCGCGGCGCAGCGCGGAGGGAAACTTCTTCTCGATGCGCAGCTCGTCCGGGCTCCACTGCTGGTGGAAGCGCGGCTGGGCCAGCGCCGTCGCCGGGTCGCGCCCGAAGTCCACCACGTGAAGGATCGCGAGCAGGGTCTGCGTGATGATGGTCGGACCGCCCGCCGCCCCCACGCTGAGCACGGGCTGCCCATCCCGCAGCACAAGGGTCGGTGACATGCTGGATAGCGGGCGCTTGCCGGGCGCGACGGCGTTGGCCTCCGCGCCCACGAGGCCAAAGTGATTCGGCACGCCGGGCTGTGCGGAGAAGTCATCCATCTCGTTGTTCAATACCACGCCGGTGCCGGGCACGACCACCGTGCTGCTCCACAGCTTGGTCGTCGGCATCGCTTCCCCACGGCTCACGCCGTGGGCTATTTTCTGCCGCAACTCCGTTGCTGGCGAGCAGCGGACTCTTTGCGCCCGATTGAGCGACGTCCGCGCGAGTGCTTGAACCTTCTCCGACTTTGAACTTTGAACTTTGAACCTTGAACTCCTATCCTCCGCCGCGTGTCCGAACCGGCTAAACTCCTTGCCAGCACGCGCTTTTGCGCGGTCTTCGGCCATCCGGTCCGCCACTCCGCCTCTCCCGCGATGCACAACCCCGCGCTCGCCGCGCTGGGTCTCGACTGGCGCTACCTCGCCTGCGACGTGCATCCCGACCGGCTGCGGGAGGCCATCGCCGGCGCGCAGGCGATGAAGTTCATCGGCCTCAACCTCACCCTCCCGCACAAGCTCCTCGCCGTGGACATCGTGGACGAACTCGACGTGTCCGCGAAGACTTGGGGCGCGGTCAACACCGTGCGCTTCGAGGCGAAGGACGCGTCCGGCGCATGGCAGCCGCTGGCGAAGTTGAACCCGGATGACATCGGCGAACTGCGCTCCCACGGTTTCAACACGGACGCTGACGCCATCACGCGCTCGCTGCGCGAAGACCTCGGCTTCGAGCCGCGCGGCGCGAGCGTGCTGCTGCTCGGGGCGGGCGGTGCTGGCCGCACGGCGGCGCTCAAGCTCGCTTCCGATGGTGTCGGCTCGCTCTTTCTCGTCAACCGCACGGCGAGCAAGGCGGAGGAAGTAGCGGCGGAGATTCGCACGCGTTTCCCCTCGGTGCGCGCGCAGGCTGGCTGGCCGGACGCAGGCGTTGACCTCGTGCTGAACTCCACTTCGCTCGGCCTGAAACCCGGCGATGGCTCGCCGCTCGACGAGGCGAAATTCCCGTTGCGACTCGCCCGCGCGGTGTATGACATGATCTACCGCCCCGCCGAGACGCCGTTGCTCCGTGCCGCGAAGGCCGCGGGCTGCAAGGTCGCGAACGGCCTCGGCATGTTGCTCTATCAAGGCACGAAGGCACTGCAGATTTGGACCGGCCAGCCCGCGCCCGTCGAGTTGATGCGCGCGGCGTTGCTCAAGAATGTTTATGGGCGCGCCTGAGCCATCCACGCTGGCCGCCGTGCCGTTCCACTTCTGGTCGTTCACCTTCTTCGTATTCGGCTGCATCGTCGGCAGCTTCCTGAACGTGTGCATCTATCGGATGCCGCTGGACCAGAGCGTCGTCTCGCCGCCCTCGCATTGCCCGCATTGCAAATACTCGATCCCTTTTTACCTGAACATCCCGCTGGTCACGTGGCTCTGGCTGCGCGGCAAGTGCGCCAACTGCGCCGCGCCGATCTCGCCGCGCTACTTCGCCGTCGAGCTGCTCACGGGCCTGACGTTCCTCGCGACGTGGCTGCACTTCGGCGGCAAGGGCTTCCCCTCGCCCATCATCTTCTGCGTGCTGCTCGCCGGGTTCATCGTCGCCACGTTTATTGACTTCGAGCACTTCATCATCCCGGACGAGATCACCATCGGCGGCGTCGTCGTGGGCGTGTTGCTGTCGGGGCTGTTCCCGGAAATCCACGGCCTCGGGAAGGCGGCGGATGGTCTGAAGGCGGCGGCGCTCGGTGCCGTGGTGGGCGGCGGACTGATCTATGGTGTGCTGCGATTGGGCAAGCTGCTCTTCGGTCAGCAGCGCATCGAGCTGCCGGACGCCTCGGAGATCACCTTCACCGAGAACGAGCTGCTCCTGCCCACCGGCCCGGTGAGCTACGAGGAATTATTCTATCGTCGCAGCGACACGGTGGCCTTCCACGCCACGCGGCTGGAGATGGTGGACCGCTCGTATTGGAACGTGGACGTGCGGCTCTCGCCGGCCAAATTGCGCGTCGGAAAGGACGAGTTCGATCCCGGCACCGTGCATCACATGGAGGCGGTGACGAGCGGGATCGTGCTCCCGCGCGAGGCGATGGGCTTCGGCGACGTGAAGTTCATGGCGGCCATCGGCGCGTTCCTCGGCTGGCCGGCGGTGGTGTTCTCGCTGATGGTCAGCGCGGTGATCGGCTCGGTGGTGGGCGTGTCGCTCATCGCGTTCAAGCGCCGCGAGTGGTCCAGCCGGATTCCCTACGGCCCCTACATCGCGCTGGCGGCGGTCATCTGGCTTTTCGGACGCGAGAACATCGTGGGCTGGCTGATGGCGCGGTGAGGAGAGTGCCCGCAGATAACACGGATGACGCGGATTACAGAAGTCTTCATCCGTGCTATCCGTGTTATCTGCGGGCAAACTTTTTGGTCAACTCACGCGCAGCCACACCGTCTTCAAGTGCGCCGGCTCGTCGCGCGTGATGGGGAAGTCCGGCGGCTGCGGGACGTAGTGCTGCTGCGTGCTGCGTCGGCCCGCGCGCTCAATCATCACCTCGATGGTCGCGAGGAATTCCTCCGGAGAGAGCGTCGCGCAGTTCGTGGAGGCGAAGAGAATCCCGTCCGGCTTCAGCAGCGGCAGCGCCTGAGTGACGAGCCTTCCGTAGTCCTTCTCCGCGCGGAAGACGCCGCTCTCCTTGGACTGCGAGAAGGTCGGCGGGTCCAGCAGCACGGCGTCGAACTGCCGGCCCTTCTTCGCCAGCCGCCGCAGCCAGTCGAACACATCGCCGTAAATGAAGTCGTGAGCAGCCGGATCAAGGTCGTTGAGGGAGAAGTTCCGCTTGCCCCACTCCAGATATTTCTTCGAGAGGTCGAGGCTCGTCGTGTGCGCGCCCGCCTTCGCCGCCGCGACGGAGAAGGCGCAGGTGTAGCTGAAGCAATTCAGGATCGTGCTGCGTGCTGCGTGTTGCGTGGGTCCGACCGGACCCACCCGGCCTGACTCCACGCCACACGCTGCACGCAGCACGGAGAACCCCGCTGCCACATGGCCTGTGAGCAATCGCCGCCGGTTGTCGCGCTGGTCGGGGAAGAGGCCGTAGCTGTAGCCCTCGGTGAAGCTGAGTTCGAAGGCGAGGCCGTTCTCGCGGATGGTGAAGCGTTCCGGGGCTGGCTCGCCGAGGACAAGTTGTGGCGAGGCCTGTGCGGTTTTGGTCTCGCGGACGCGGCGGTCGAGGTGCTTGTGATACGCGCCGCGCAGATCAAGCTGCGCAAGCCACGCGGAGAGCTGGGCTGTCTGCGCGTCGGTGAGCGCGGCCTCGGATTGCGAAAGCAAGTGGTCGCCGAGCTGCTCGACCTGCCACCCCGGCCAGCCATCCGCCGCGCCGTGGATGAGGCGGAAGGCGGTGGTGGAGGGCGCTTCGACCATCGCGGTGCGCAGCACGAGACGCGGTTCCTCAGCCAAATTCCACGGCGCGCGAAACGTGACTGCGTCGCGAGTGGCGGGATGGTTGAGGGTGATTTCCGCCGCGTGCAGAAACACCCGCGCGGCGGGCGTGCCGCCGTAGAGAATGTCGCCCAGGATGGGGAATCCATTCGCCGCTGCGTGGACGCGGATCTGGTGCGTGCGGCCTGTGAGCGGCTGGGCGGTGACTTCCGTGACGGGAACACTCTTGTCCCCGATTTCTTGAACAGCGGATGGTCCGCCGGCCTTGGGGGACAGGAGTGTCCCCCCTACGGCGGCGAATCGCGTTTCCGCCGGGTCACCGCCCGCGCCGGTCGGCAGGCTCGCGTAGCGTTCGCCATCGCGCGCGATGTTGCTGCGCACCACGAGTTCGCCGGTCGGTGGTGGGCGATCGGTGACGAGCCGGTAGCGCTTGGTCACCTGACGCTGCTCGAACTGCTCGCTCAACGACTTGTTCGCCAGCGGCGTCTTGGCGAAGACCAGGACGCCGCTGGTTTCCTTGTCGAGCCGGTGGATGATCGCGAGGTCCGCCCAGCGCGGCTCGCAGTGGCGGAGCCAGTCGTAGATGCCTTCGCCGGCGTAGGGCGCGGGGGAATGCGTGTTCCAGCCGGCGGGTTTGTTCACCACCAGCAGGTGCTCGTCTTCGTGGAGGACGCAGGGCGGGGTCACGGGGGATTGGGGAGAGCAGGGTCAAGATCAGGATTACGAGCAGGAGGAGAAGCGGCGGGCGCGTCCAAACTCATGTTCGTGCTGCTGATCTTGATCCTAGTCCTGCTCCTTTCTCCGCTTACCGGAGCAGAAACAGCTCCCTGCGCACGCTGCCCTTCTCGAACGTGACGCTCTCCTGCTCAATCTTGAGGAGGAACGCTCCCTCGAGGCGGTCGCCGAGCGAGAGCATCTTGCCGTTCACGATGGCGGTGGTCTTCTTCTTGCCGCGGATGATGCCTTGCAGCTTCAGCTCGGGGAACTCGGCGGCGGCAGTCTTGGCGTGATCGTCCCCCTTCTTGGTGCCGGGAGGCACGACGACCACTGCGCTTGGCTCCACTTTCACAACGGGCGGCGGGTTCGTGGGAGGCGTGACTGGTGGAGGTTCGACGACGGGCTTCGGAACCACCGGGTCTGGCTGCTTCGAAGGCGGGACCACGACAGCGACAACCGGGTTGGTGGCCTTGGGCGGAGGTGGCTCCGGGGTGACGGGCTTCGGCGGCGTGACGGCGGCGACTTCCACGTTGGTCTTCACCACCGGGTTGGTGGCGGCAGGCGGCGTGACTGGCGGTGACTTGATGTTGGCCTTGGCTTGCTTGGTGTCAGGCGGGGCCTTTGCGTTGGCGACGGCGTTGCTTGCCGGGTCATCGTCGGGCGGCGTCTCCACGTAGGGTTGCCAGGCCTTTTGCTCCTTCCACCATTTGGCGAAGAAGAAACCTGAGGCTCCCAGCAGCGCCACGGCCAACAGCCCGATGCCGACCACCGGCAGCCACGCAGGCCGCTCGCGCGCGGCGACCGGCGTCATCGGCACCGGCAAATCCTCAATGCCCTTTGGTCCGCGCGGCCGGGCCTGCGCCTGGGCCTGCGGCTGGCCTTGAGACTCGGCGGCGCGCTTGAGGGCGTCGTTGATGAGGCTCATACGCGGATGCGGCCCTCGAGCTCGCGGATGGCGGTGCCGACCATGTTGAAGCTCACGCGGTCGCGCTTCTGCACGAAGGCGGCGAGAAGGCATTTGTCCGCCAGCGCGTTGACCAGACGCGGGATGCCAGTGCTGTAGCGGTGAATGCGCCACACGGCAGGAGCGCTGAAGTAGGGCGAGCCATTCGCGCCGCACGCAGCGAGCCGGTGCTGGATGTATTGGCTGACCTCGCGTGGCGTGAGCGGCGCGAGATGGTAGCGCACGGTGATGCGCTGGCGGAGCTGGCGCAGTTCGTGTTTGTTCAGGCGCTGACGAAGCTCTGGCTGGCCGAGCAGGATGATCTGGAGCAGCTTGCGGTCGTCGGTCTCGAGGTTGGAGAGCAGGCGCACTTGCTCGAGCAACTCCGGCGTGAGGTCCTGCGCCTCGTCAATGATGAGCACGGCGTCGTGCCCGCGCATGACTTGGTCGAGGAGGAACTGGTTCAATGCCGCGACAGTTTCCAGCCGGTCCAGCCCCTTGACCTGCAGGCCGAACTCCATCGCGATGGCCTTCATCAACTGGTCGGAGCTGAGGACCGGATTGAGGATGAGCGCGGTGGCGTAGTTGGGGCCGAGATGCCCGAGCAGCGCGCGGCAGATCGTGGTCTTGCCCGCGCCGACCTCGCCGGTGAGCTGCACGAAGCCCTTGCGCTCGCGGATGCCGTAGAGGAGATGGTTCAGCGCCTCGCGATGCTTCGCGCTGTAGAACAGGAGCCGCGGGTTCGGGTTGATGTTGAACGGCGGCTCGCGCAGCCCGTAGTAGTTGAGATACACGCGTTAGCCCTAGTCTTAGGCCAAAAGCGCTTGGCAGGAAAGCATAGAAATGAGCGCCTGGAATTACTTCTGTCGTGCGGGAGGGCGACTCGGTTTCGTGTTCCCAAAGCCACGGGCCGCCGCTAACTTCCGCCACGACCGAAATGACCCTCGTCATAGACAACTACGACTCGTTCACCTTCAACCTCGTCCAGTATCTCGGCGAGCTGAAGGCAGACCTCCGCGTCGTCCGCAACGACGAGGTCACGCTCGACCAGATCCGCGACCTCAAGCCCGAGCGCATCCTCGTCTCCCCCGGGCCTTGCTCGCCGCGCGAGGCCGGCCTCTCCAACGACATCATCCGCGCGTTCGGGCCGCACATCCCGCTCTTCGGCGTCTGCCTCGGTCACCAGTGCATCGGACATACCTTCGGCGGCGAAGTCGTGGTGAACTACCGCATGATGCACGGCAAGACCTCGCCCATCCGCCACAACGGCGAGGACCTCTTCGCCGGCATCCCAAGCCCGTTCAACGCCACGCGCTACCACTCCCTCGTCATCAAGCGCGACACGTTGCCCGCCTGCCTCGAAATCACCGCCGAGACCGAGGAAGGTGAAATCATGGGCGTGCGCCACAAGGAGCTGCCCATCTGGGGCGTGCAGTTCCATCCCGAGAGCATCCTCACGGAACACGGACGCCTGCTGATGGCGAACTTCCTGAAGCTCGAGCGGCGCAAGTAACGCGAGCCGCCCCGCCCGCGCGCTGTAGCGGCGGTCTGCGACCGCCGCGTTGTGCGCCCGCCACCGCAACGGCGCTCAGAGCGCCGCTACAGAGCAATGGCGGAGAAGAAACTTGCTGGCCGCATTTCGCCGCCGATAAGCTGCGCTGGGCGCTTAAAAACAACCGCCGCTGTCATGCCGGACATCACCAAGACCTTCAAAGCTGTCCATCGCGCCATCAAGGCCGCTGCCAGCGCGGTGAACCCGGGCGAATACCAGGCGGCGGGAATCCAGGTCCAATGCGCGCATTGCCGTGGACGCGAGTTCAACGAGTTGCCGAACCCCGGCGGCGGCGTGAACCTCGCCTGCCGCAAGTGCCACCTTGTCCTGTGGTTCGCCCAGAAGCCGCAAGCATTGTGACCCGACTGAAAACTGAACACTGTTTACTCAGACTCCCATGAACACCGTCAATCAACTCCGCACCGTCAAGGCCAACACCGCCACCAAAGTTTCCAACGAACTTTCCCGCACCGGCGGCCTGCTGCGCCTCGCGCCCGCGTGGGTGCCGCGCTCCTTCCTCCAGCCGGGCCTGCGCATCAAGCTCCACCCCGACGACACTTACGCTTACGGCCTCAATCGCGGCGGCATTGATGAGCG
>SXTU01000072.1 GCA_005791875.1 Verrucomicrobiales bacterium | reverse complement strand
GTTTTTGTGGACCCAGCCGAGCGACTTCGCGATGTCGCGGAAGATCGTGACCATGTCCACCTCCGGCAGCAGGCGGTAGCCGGTGGAGACGAAGACAAAACCCTTTTCCACGAAGGCCTGCGGCTTGAGCTGCACGCTATTCTTGTCGCCCCCCTGCCAGCCGCCGCCGTGAATCCAGAACACGACGGGCAAGCCCTTCGCCCCGGCGGGCGCATAGATGTCCACCATCTGTCGCGGGTTGGCGGGGTCGCCATAAGGCGCGTTCGCGGCGGTGGGTTTGATGTTCGGCGTGTCCGCAGCGAAGGCGGGAGTGCACGCGAGCAGGCCGAGCGAGGCGAGGAGGGCGGTGGTTTTCATGGTGTCAGGAAAAGACTCATTTGGTCCGATGCAATTCAGCCAGCATTCCAGCAGGTCCGAGTAGTAGCGGTTTCATGGTGGGTCAGGGCTGCCACTCGACGCGCAAGAACTCGGGCGGCGTGCCGGACCAGCGACGCGGGGTCGCGTCCGGCGTGGACTTCTCGGGCTGCGCGCTGAAGCCGAGGCGGTCGAGCTGGCTCCAGGATTTGAGCGGGGTGCCATCTGCGACATCCTTGAAATTGCCGAGCGCGAAGGTGCGCGTCTGCGATCCGTTGGCTCCGGCCAGCGTGACTTCCGCGGCATAAGTCCGGCGCGGGCCACGGTAGCTGCGCCACTCGTTCTCCACCGCGATGAGGGTCATGCGGTTCGGCCCGGCGACGCGGAACGTGAGCGCAAGCCGCGAGCCGTCGGGGCCGTGCCACTTCGGGTCCGTGACCTTGCGCGTCCAGTGCTGCCAGTGGTCGCGGTTGCCCGCGTTGAGTTGATACCAGTCCCGCCAGCCGTGGGCGAAGTCGTCGAGGAGGAGGCTCGGGGCCTCAGCGGGCTTCACCCCGGCGGCGCGCAGTTCCGCCGGGCTGGCGCGGTGCAACGCGGTGCTGAGGCAGACTTCGCGAATCTCCTTGGGCAAGCCCGGCAGCACGAACGACTCGGGCTGTGGCAACCGGTAAAACACGTTCGCGAACGCGAAGACCGGTCCATCGGCGGAAGGCAGCGGGAGCTTCGCCGTGAAGGTGTTGTCCGCGCGCGTGGCCACCGTGCCGCGCCAGAAACGGGCACGCGGGTCGGAGTCGAGGCTGTAGTAGATTTCGCAGCGCGTGATGGGGTGGGTGGCCGACTCCGGCAAGACGCGCAGTTCGGGAATGCCGTCGTTGGTTTGGAGCACTAGCTTGCTTGCCGGCGTCTCGGGCAACGCGGGGCCGGACTTCAGAAAATGGTCGAGCCACAGCGGCATCGTGATGGCGACCTCGGGCGAGAGGTGGTGGTTGTAGTGAACGCTCCACGCGTGACGCACGGGCTGGTTCGGGATGAGCGCGTCCGTGCGATACACGTCGTCCATCCAGCCGTGGAAGTCGTTCGCCGCGCTGCGGTGCAGGACCGGGCAGCGGATGAGCGGCGCGTAGCTCTCGAAGCTCAACGTGCGACGGAAGACCTCCACATCTCCCCTGATGCGTGACTGCGGCTCGGCCGTGCCGCCCGTGAACTCGTGCTTTTCCCAGCGCCAGCCTTGGCCACCGACCGCAGGCACGGCGGCCCGAACGCGCGCATCGGTGCCGGCGACATACATCGTGAGATTGCCGCCCATCGAGTAGCCGTGGATGCCGAGCCGCTGCGGGTCTACCTCGGGTTGTTGCTCCAAGAAGGTCAGCCCGCGCCGGCAGCCGATGGTGAGCAAATACCAGTTGTTGTTCTTGGGATGCTCGCGGTCCTCGAAGAACTGTTTCGGCCCCGGCAGCAACGTGAAGTAGCCGGGCACGTTTTGCTGCGTCGGATCCACCGCGCCCCAGTCGGTGTTGGCGTCGCCGGGCTGCGCGTGCTCCATCTCGCGTCCGCCCCAGTTCACGGACAACGCGGCGTAGCCGCGCCCGACGAGCGCCTTGACCTCATCGAGATTCGCGCGCTGTCCGCCGCCGTGGATGTGCATCACCGCCGGGAGCTTCGCCTTCGTGCCGTCGGGAAAGCCGTAAAACGCCGCGAGCCGCGCAGGCTGGCCCTTGAACGTGCCGACGCGGAAGCGCACGGCGCGCAGCACCATGCCGTTGGTTTTCCACTCGCGGACGACCTCGCTCTCCAGCGGGTCGCGACGCGGGTCGAAGTCCGCCCACAACTCCGTGACGGACTGCGGCACCTCGGCAGCGTTGAGGCTGAAGACGACGGCACTGGCCAGCCGGGCAAACAAGGCGAGTTTCATCAGGAAGTGCTCGGATGGAACCGGGGCCCGATTACTTCTGCTTCGGCGACTTCAGCGTCGAGATGAGATAGTCCGCTGAGGTCGCGTGCTGCACATCGCGTGCGCCGGGATAGGCGAGTTCGCAGGTAACGCCGTTCTTCTTGCAGTGTTCCTTAAGCTTCACGCCAAAGTTTGCGGTGTGCGTCGGATCTTTCTGCTCCTGGCCCAGCGCGGGCGCGGCGGAGAAAGAGAGGTAGATCGGCGGATCATCAGACGTGACGAGCGCGTAGGGGGAATACTCGGCGATCCACGGCAGGATCGTGTCGCGCTTGGCGAGGAACTCGTCGAACTGCGAGAGCTTCTTTTCCGCGTCGCCCTTGAAGCCGAAGGCGTGGCCGCCGTATTTGCTGTTGGGGGTCCACTCC
>SXTU01000071.1 GCA_005791875.1 Verrucomicrobiales bacterium | reverse complement strand
GGCGGGGACGGTGATGACGGCGCGGGTGAGGGCTTCGCCGAGGTCGGCTTCGGCGGCGCGTTTCAACTTCTTCAGCACCTCGGCAGAGACTTCCTCCGGTGTGAAGTCGCGCCCGTGAATCGGAATCGTCACCGGCCCCGCGCCCTCGCCGCGCACGGGATAGGTCACGAGCATCTCCTCGCGCGCGATGTCCGCACCGCGTCGGCCCATGAAGCGCTTCACCGAGTAAACGGTCTCGGCGGGCTTGAGGACTCGCACGCGGTTGGCGGGGTGGCCGACAATTGGCTCGGCATCCACCGCCGGGAAATGCACGACTGAGGGCGTGAGGCGCTGACCGTCGGCGTCGGCGATGACGTAGGGGATGCTGGAGTCCACGGTCGCGACGAGCGAGTTGGTGGTGCCGAGGTCAATACCGACGATCTTGCTCATGAGGCGGGGGATATTTTAGCCACAGATGGAAAACAGATTGAGCACAGATGGGGAGTCGCTTCAGCGGGCATGCCGACTGACAGCAGCGCGTCTTGTCTGTGTTTCATCTGTGTTCATCTGAGGCCAAGCATCCGACTACTTCGGCTTTGCATTTTGCTCGCTGATGTTGGCTTCCTGTCGCGTGAGTGCGAGGAAGGAGTGTTCCAGCACGCCGTCGGAGCCGCTCTGCTTTCGCAGCTCGTCGCTCGTGCCGACGGCGACGAACTTGCCTTGGTGGATGATGCCGATGCGGTCGGCCATCTCCACGGCGACGCTGAGCTGGTGCGTGGAGAGGAAGACGGTCATGCCGGTGCGCGAGCGCTCCTTGAGTATGTCCTTCACCACTCGCGCGTGGTGCGGGTCGAGGCCGACCATTGGCTCATCAATGACGAAGACCTCCGGGTCGTGCAGGAGCGCGGCGGCGATGGCGACGCGCTGGCGCGTGCCGTGGGAAAGACCTTCGATGGGCTTGCGCAAATAGTCTTCGAGGTTGAAGCGCGGGATCAGCACGCGGGATGCGGCCTCGATGCGGTCGTCGGCCATCTTGAAGAGCTGGCCGATGAAGCGGAAGAACTCCCACGGGGTGAGCTTCTCGTAGAGGAAGGGGAAGTCCGGCACGTAGGCGAGGCGGCGGCGGACTTCGAGCGGCGCGGCCTGCACATCGTATCCGGCCACGCGGACGGAGCCGGCGGTGGGTTTGATCAGGCCGGTGATCATCTTGATGGTCGTGGTCTTGCCGGCGGCGTTCGGCCCGAGCACGGCGAAGAACTCGCCGCGATTGACTGTGAGCGTGACGT
This sequence comes from Verrucomicrobiales bacterium, assembly GCA_005791875.1. Classification (GTDB taxonomy): domain Bacteria; phylum Verrucomicrobiota; class Verrucomicrobiia; order Limisphaerales; family SXTU01; genus SXTU01. The sequence goes on along the minus strand of SXTU01000071.1, from coordinate 16,347 downwards.
CGTTGACAGCGGTGAGGTCGCCGAAACGCTTGGTGAGATTGAGGAGTTCGATCATGCGGAGAGGCGAGATGCTAGATGCTCGATTCTGGATGCTGGATGGCCGCTGTCGGTCGAATGCACGCGGGCGAGCGAAGCCGATCGGGCATCCAGCAACGAGCAACCAGTATCCAGCATCGCGTTTTCACAGCAGCAGCATCCGGGTGTTCTGGAGCACGATGTCGTTGGGCAGCTCGACGCGGAGGATTTCGCCAACGCGGCTGACGTAGATGGTCGCCTGATGCTTCTCCAGCAGGCGCGTCTGGAGGCGATAGCAGCGCAGCTTCGCGCTGCCGATCTTGAGCCAGTCTTGCCGCGAGTCCCACTGGAGGCCGAGGGAAAGTTTTTGCAGCGCGGGCAACGCGGCAAGCTCCGGCGACGCGCCAGCCTCACTCAAACCGCCGAGCAATCCTCCCGTGAGCAGGCCGAGCGGAATCGGCCGGGCCACCGCCTGCAACAACGCCTTCGGGTCGCGGAGTTGGGCGAAGGTGATGGTGCGCTGCGTGGTGTCGTCGCCCTGCCGGTAGGTGACAGACAGCGTCTCGTTGGTGGCGGAAGCGAGGATGTCGAGGCTCATCGGGCGCTGGGCAAACTGCACGTTGAAGTTCTGCCACTGGTGGTTCGTGGTGAACGTCGTGTTCATCGTGAAACGCAGGCGCTTGAGTGACTCGCCGAGGTCAAGCCGGCCATCAAGGATGTCAATCGTGTAGCCGCCGACCTTACGCACCATGCCTTCCTGCAAGTTGTCATCCACTGCTGGCGCGTTCGTGGTGGCGGTTTCGCCCGCGTTGGCGGCCCAGCGGAGGTGACCAATCTTTTTCTTGCCCTGAAAGATTTCCAGGTCGGAGTCGTCGGGCGCGCGGAGAATGCGCTCCCAGACGATGGCTAGTGGGACGGTCGTGCCCGCGCCTTGCGGGCGGAACTCGGAGCGCCAGAGCAGCACGTTCATCGTGATGAAGAACGCGGTGATGGCGAGGAAGGCGAGGCGGCGAAAGATCACGGTCGAGAGACGAGGGTCGGAAACTTCGAGGGTGCTCATTCGGGCCTCGACTCTCGACACTCGTCTCTCGGCTTGAAACTTCACGGGGCGGGGATGCTGACCGCCTGGCCGATCTTCATGCGCTTCGGGTCCAGGTTGGGATTCGCGGCGAGCAAGGCTTCGAGCTTCACGCCGTATTGCCTGGCGATGGTCTCGGGGATGTCGCCCTTCTTGACGGCGTGCGTGCGCGTGGAAGGTGCGGACGCCTTCGCGGGCTTCGTGGCGGGAGCTTCTGGAATTCTGGCTGAGACCGGCATCAATGGCGGAGCTGACGTGGGCGGCGCGGCGGTCTTTTTCGCAGGCACCATGGCGGCGAGCGCCGTCGCAGCGGCAGGAGCAGCGGGCGCAGGCGCCACGCCACGCGCGGTGGCTTGCGAACTGAGAACTTCAACATGACGGCGGAGCTGGTTGTTCTCCAAGCCGAGGCGTTCAACCTCGGTCTTGAGCTTGTCCATTTCCTTCTGCACGGAGGGCGCGTTGGGTGCGATGAGGAAGAGCTTGGCCAGCTCCATTTTGCAGTTGTTCACGCGCTGGCGGACGATCTCGGCGCGGTCGGAAGTGGGGCGCAGCTTGAGGAAGCGCTCGAAGTGGAAGATGGCGGTGGCGGGGTCGTTGAGCGGCTGCTCGAAGAGCAGGCCCAGCTCGAAGTGCGCGGAGGCGGAGCGTGAGTTCGCCTCAAGCGCACGCTCGAAGGCCTCCGCCGCGCCCCGGTTGTCGAGCTGCTTGCGCAACTCCTGGCCGCGCAGGAAATGCGGCTCGCGCAGCTCGTCCTGCGTGCCGTCCCGCGTCGGGATGCAGCCCGCCGCGCAGAAGCACAGCAGGAGCAGGGCAGGCATGGGGCGTCGGCACGCCGGAAAAATCATGGCGCGCAGCGTAGCGGAAAGTGTTCGGGGCGCAATCATCGGTTGGGCAAAGCGGACGCCGCCTCTGCTCCTGCTCATGATCCTACCCTCCCTCAAAAGCTCTGCGTCCGTCCCGCCTCTGCGGTGCCAGCTCAGGGAAGAACACCGCAGCAACGGACAGGCGCAGAGAGGCCTCCTCACTCCGGCGGTGTCTGAAACGGATTGCTGCTCGCGGCGGGCCGAGGCGGGGAAGATTCCTGCTTCGCTGCGGCAGGCTCCGGCGTGAACGGATTGGCTCCTGTCGCCAGCACATCGTCGCCTTTCCTCGGCAGGCAGAACGGAGCGCCCAGCACATAGACCCACGCGAAGACGAAGTGCAGGCCGAATGCAAAGCCGAGGCCGACGAGCGGCAACTGCCCCGTGACGTAGAGGAGAATCGCGCCGCCCATCCACACTGCGCCGGGCAGCAGCGACGCCGCCGCGATGCGCCAGCTCTTGCCGAGTGACGCGGTGCGGCCTGCGAACGACGCCAGCACGCGCACGGGCAGGGCGTAGAGCGTCGCCAGCGCGAGCCAGCTTGCGAAGAGGAACAGCACGGTCGCGAACGCGCCGCCGAAGAGGAACGCGGGCCGCCACGCATTCCACCACGGGTCGAGCGACTGCCGGTTCAACTCGATCTGGATGCCGCCCGGATATGGCAGGGACGTGTAGCCGAGCAGCGACGCGAGCTTCATGCGATCCCGGGTGAACTCGATCTGCAAGTCCGCGATCTGGCCGGTGGTGTCGCTCGCCTCCATGTCCACGACGAGGCCGAGGAAACGGTTCTCCGCGAGCACGACCGCCTCGCCTCTCGGCCACGCGAGCTGCGCGTTGCGCACCGCGCCGAAGTCGCTCAGTCCTTGCACCGCCCTGGTCACGACAGGAAACCAGCACCGGCTCAGAAGCACGACGACGGCGATGGCGACGAAGACGGCGACGATGGATTGCAGGAGCAGGAGGCGCATCCAGCGCGCGCGCGCGAAGCTGGCGACGCCGCCGAAGGTCAGCGGCTGCCAGACGGGGAGTTTGGGCGGTTCACTCAAAGCTGCCCGATGAAACCACGTGGCCACACGCGCGGGCAATGGAAGTTCAAGTCGCCGGCACGGCGTCACGCCCCCTGCGGCTCGGCGGGGGCCGGCTGCCCCGGCTGCGCCTGCGGCGGGGCCACGATGATGGGCAGCGGGAAGCGCAGTTTCATCACGTCGTCCACCAGCACCTCGACGAAGTAGATGCCGCCGGCGGTGATTTCGAGCTGGGCGAAGACGGAGAGGTTGGTCGCGTTGTGCGCCGGGTCTTGCAGCGCGAACTTCACCTTCGCCTCGCGGATGAGCGTCGTCTGGTCCGGCGCGATGAGGCGCACGCTTTCGGTGAAGCTGCCGACTCCGGCGCACCAGCGGGTGAAGACGCAGAGTCGGTGGGCGGTGATGGGCACCTGCGGCACGCGCAGAAACGCGGTGACGCCGAGCAGAATGAAGTTACCGGTCACTTCCTGGCGCACGTCTTCGCAGACAAGGGCGCACTGGAGGTCGGGGAGGATGCGGGTGACGTTCATGGGGAAGTGTTCAGTGTTCAGTAATCAGTTTTCAGTGGGGAAGTCCTGAAGGGAAGGCGTGGTTTGGTGACTGAATGCTGAACACTGCCTACTGGTTCGCGGCCTCCGCCGCGCGCACGGTGTTCTGCATCAGCATCGCAATGGTCATCGGGCCGACGCCGCCGGGGTTTGGCGTGATGCGTCCGGCAATGGGCTGGATGGCGGCGAAGTCCACGTCGCCAACGAGGCGCGAGCCGTTCTTCGCGGTCGGGTCGGCGATGCGGTTCACGCCCACGTCCATCACCACGGCTCCGGGGCGGACCATGTCGACCTTCACGAAATGCGCGACGCCCAGCGCGGCGACGATGATGTCCGCGCGACGGCAATGCGCGGCCACGTCGCGCGTGCGCGAGTGGCAGAGCGTGACGGTGGCGTCGGCGTGCTTCGCCTTCTGGCAGAGAATGGCGGTCATCGGCTTGCCGACGATGTTGCCGCGCCCGAGGACGACGACTTCCGCACCGGCGATCTTGACGCCGCTGCGAATGAGGAGTTCGTGAACGCCCGCCGGCGTGCAGGGGATGAAGCCCGTCGTGTCGCCGAGCATGAGTTTGCCCACGTTGACGGGATGGAAGCCGTCCACGTCCTTCGCGGGCGAGACGGCGGAGAAGATGGTGGCCTGGTCAATGTGCGCGGGCAGCGGGGCTTGGACGAGGATGCCGTGAACGCTGGCGTCCGCGTTGAGCTTCGCGATGAGCGCGAGCAGCTCTGCCTGAGTGGTGGCTTCTGGGAGAACGGCGGTCGTGGACTTGATGCCCAGCCGCTCGCTGGTCTTCTCCTTCATCCCCACATACACGCGCGACGCGGGATCCTCGCCGACGCGCACGAAGGCGAGGCCGGCTTGCACGCCGCGCACCTTGAGCACCGCGATGCGCTGGGCGGTCTCGGCGTGGATTTGCTCGGCGATGGCGCGGCCGTCAATGAGGTTGGTCATCGGGAAGGAAAATGACCAAGGCCCAATGTCCAATGACCAATCAATGACCAATGACCAATGGAGAGCGAGGCCGCCTGGTCATTGGGCATTTGTCGTTAGGCATTCTTTGGGCATTGGGAATTGATCATTGGACATTTCACTCATCCACAGTCCTGAGCGTCTCGATCCTCAGCACCGGCGTTTGCGGCCAGCGCACGTCGAGCGCCTCTTCGCCGGTGACGACAATGGTGCGGCCCTTGAGCGTGGACCACGGGACGTTGGTGGAGTTGCTCCAGAGGTAGTTGATCACACGGCCGGACTCGGCGTCCTGCAACGCCCAGTCGCTGGGCGTCTGGATGTTCCACGAGCGGGCGACGACGCCCTCGCGCGTGACGACGCGCACCGGCAGCGGGCCTTCGTCAACCGCCAGCTTGCCGGTCGCGGTCGCGGGCTTGGCCTTCTCTGCGGCGGGCTTGCGGGAGAACAAGCCCTTGAACCACGCACCGACGCCGCGTGGCTGCGGCTCCGGTTCGATCTTGTAGCGGCCGGTGGACGCATAGGGTTCCACGGGTGGCGGAACATTCTCGGTCAACGCGGCGGGCGGCGGGACTTTCACCGGCTCGGGCTTCGGCTCCGTGACAGCGGCGACGGCAGGAGGCGTGGGAGCCAGCACGGCAGGCGGCGGAGCGACGGGCGGCGGCTTCACGGCCACGGCGACTCCCGGCGGCAGCGCAACCGGCGCGGGGACGATGGGCTTGACCTCGACAGGCTCGAGCGTCGGCCTCGTGTCGGGCGCGGTGATGGGCGGGCCTTTCGGAGTGGCCTTGGTCATCTGCTTGCCGGATTTGTCGGCGGCCTTGCTGGGAGCTTTCGGCGCGGACTTGTTCGCGAGCTGTCCGACGGAGGCGGGCGGCGCGGGCGCGGCAGCGTTGCGGATGACGAGGTCAGCGGCTATGTAGGCGAAGGTGCTGGTGGGCGCCTCGATTTCCAACCAGTCGCCGTTGCGGCGGAGTTCCTTCACCGTCGCGCCCTTCGGCACGCGGCCGATGACGCTGAAGTTCTCGCCGGGGCCGGAGCGGATGTTCAGGCGGGGGACGGCGACGGCACCGTTCGTGATGAATTGTGTGTTGACCCAGACCGGAGTGTTCGATGGCAGCGCGATGCGCAGCCACTTGGCGGGTTCGTCCTTGCCGGGCTTGGGATGGACGATCTCCTCAAGCACGGTGATTTTCTCACCCTGCTTGAGCTGGGTGACGATCTCACTGCCCGTGGTGGGCTGGCCGCGGACGTTGATGCGCGCGGCCTTGACGACCGCCTCATCCGCAGCGAACGCGCCCGCGACGCTGAGGCACAGCGCGGCGGCCAGAGGGAAATTGCATTTCATAGTCCGGCCAGTAGAGCTTTTCCCCGCCCTCCCTGTCAACGCCGCGCGCGGCGAAAGGAGGCACATGGGAATCCCAAAAAGAAGTCACCCGTCCGTCACCAATCAACACTTGCCCGCCCGAAACCCGCTGACTACGGTTCGATCACACGAGTCAATAAATTGACCCGCAACCGCGCCCAACCAAACCTCGCAACCAACCCCATGAAAACGCCCGCAACCCACCGCAGCGGCCGCCAGCAGTTTGCCTTCACACTCATCGAACTGCTCGTCGTCATCGCCATCATCGCGATTCTTGCGGGCATGCTGTTGCCGGCGTTGGGCAAGGCGAAGGCGAAGGCACAACAAGCGAGTTGTCTCAACAACGCAAAACAGTGGGGACTCTCAATCCAAATTTATGCGGGTGATCATGACGACAGGATCCCGAGGGATGGGATGGGAGGCAACGGCCAATACGGCGCGACCGCAACTCCCGCACCGTCCGGGACACCGAACGACCCGGCAGCATGGTTCAACTTGCTCCCGATGCAGGGAATGAGCCAGAGACCCTTGTCCAGTTACTGGAGTGCGCCAGGCTCGACCGTGTTCTCGGCCAACCAGGCCAGCCTGCCGTTTCCGGGCAACACTGCGGGGAAAATCTGGCACTGCGGTGGTGCTAGGTTCAATGGAGCGGACGACGGCACTGTCAATTCGGGTGGGCGGTATGGCTTTTTTAGCTGGGCGTTCAACCTCGATCTCCGCCAGGCGGGCTCTGCGCCAGCCTACCCAGACATGCCGAGGCTGACACAGATCAATGCTCCGACTAGGACGGTGCTGATGTATGATACGACTTTCAGCCCTACCGCAGAGCCGACCTCACCTCCGGCACCCAACCCGTTCAACTCTGTCAACCCGGCAAACAGGTGGCGGAGTTTTGCCTCCCGGCACAACGGGGGAGGGAACGTCGCATTTGTAGGCGGGCACGCGGAGTATTATAAGAAACATGTGGCGACGAATGGTGGCAATTTCGGAGGAACGGCGTCGGTGAGTGAGCCGATTAACAGTGCTCCGCTGATCTGGAACCCGAGTTTCCGAAACGCAAACCCATAGGAGCGCCGCTAAGCGTTTCGCGGGAGGCGACAAGTCGGATGTGTTCCCGGACTAAGTATCCGTCCGTCATCCCAGCCAAGTAGTCGCACACCGCTCGCTCCCAGCCTTCCTTCTTCGCGCATTTGCGAGTCCAAGCATCAGTGTCGGCGGGGTGCTTGAGCAGGTGGTGGAACAGTTCCTCCAGCATTTTCGTCGCGCGGACGTGCGGTTCGTGGACGGCGTCGCTGAGGTAGAGGTTTTGGTAGAGGTATTTACGCAGCTCCAGATTTAGCTTCCGGCGCGCGTCGCTGTAGCGGATGAGCGGCTTCGGTTGGAGGCGCACTTCATCGGCTGATTTCACGCGGGTGGCGGCGATACGCGCCTCGCTCGTCTCCACCACGTCGCGCACGTGGTCGTCAATCAGGCAGCGGATGATGAAGTAGCGGCGGCATTCGTCGGGCAGCTCGCCGTGCTCGCGCTTCGTGCGGCGCGCGGCCCCGGCCCAGAGCTTCACGTCGCGGCGGAGCTTCGCTTCGGAGAGCAACCCAGCGTCGAGGCCATCGTCGAGGTCGTGGCTGTAGTAGGCGATCTCGTCGGCGAGGTTGGCCACTTGAGCTTCGAGGGAGGAGGACTTGGCGTCGAAGCCGGGGCGCTTGCTCGGATGGTCGTAAGCGGAGTAGTGCTTCACCAAGCCTTCGCGGACTTCCCACGAGAGATTCAGGCCGGGGAAACCAGGATACTTCTGCTCCAGTTCCTCAACGACGCGGAGGCTATGGCGGTTGTGCTCAAAGCCACCGTGCTGGCGCATGAGGCGGTCGAGCGTCTCCTCGCCCGTGTGGCCGAAGGGCGAGTGGCCGAGGTCGTGCGCGAGGGCGATGGCCTCGGTGAGGTCCTCGTTGAGCCGCAGCGCGCGCGCGATGTTCCGGGCGATGCCGGCGACTTCCATCGTGTGCGTGAGCCGGGTGCGGAGATGATCGCCGGTGCCGTTGAGGAAGACCTGCGTCTTGTATTCCAGCCTGCGGAAGGCGCGCGAGAGGATGATGCGGTCGCGGTCGCGCTGGTAATGCGTGCGCCACTCGGGCGGCGGCTCGGTGTGCTTGCGCCCGCGAGTGTCGGCGGAGAACTGGGCGAACGGCGCGAGGAACTGCCGCTCACGGGCTTCGAGTTCGGTGCGGGAGCAGGGCATGTAAAACGCGGAGCGCGGAAGGCGGAATTGGGCTGCCTCAGTTCGCCAACAACTCCTGCACCGCAATCCCCCGCAGCTCGAAAAGCCGGCGGATGGTGTCCTCGATGAGGTTGTTCGGGCAGCTCGCGCCAGCGGTGATGCCCACGGTGATGGTGCCGCCGGGCAGCCAGCTCGGCGTCGTCTCCTCGACGTGCGTGTGCTGGTTCCAGTGCCGGATGAGCGCTGAGGATTCCATCTTCGCGGCGTTCTTGATGAAGTAGGTGGGCAGCACCTGCTCGCCCATCTCGGCGAGATGCGAGGTGTTGGACGAGTTGTAGCCGCCCACGACCAGCAGCAGGTCGAGCTTGGTGTGAAGGAGCTTCTCCAGCGCATCCTGCCGGTCCTGCGTCGCGCCACAGATGGTGTCGAAGAAGCGGAAGTGTTCCTCAAGTTTCTCCGCGCCGTATTTCTTCTCCATCGCGGCCTTGAAGCGACGCTGCACCTCCTCGGTCTCGCCGCGCAGCATCGTCGTCTGGTTCGCCACGCCCACCGCCGTGAGGTGCAGGTCAGGGTCGAAGCCGGGTGAGTAGGCTCCCTTGAACTTCTCCAGAAACTCCACCTTGTCCCCGCCGCGCAGGATGTAATCGCAGACGTAGTCCGTCTCGCCGAGCGTGAAGACGACGAGGTAGTGGCCCGCGCCGTAGGCCGTCGCCTGCGAGGTCGTGGCCTTGGTTTCCTCGTGCTTGGCCTTGCCGTGGATGATGCTGGTGACGCTCTCCTTCGAGTATTGGCGGACGCGTTTCCACACGCTCATCACGTCGCCGCAAGTGGTGTCCACGAGCAGGCAGCCCTTTTCCTCCAGCTTGCGCCGCGTGGCCACCTCGGTGCCGAAGGCCGGAATGATGACCACGTCTTCGCGCTGCAACACGGCGAGCTCCACATCCGTCGGCTTGTTGGCGAGCATGCGAATGCCGAGGTTGCGAATCTGGTCGTTGACCTCGGGGTTGTGGATGATTTCGCCGAGCAGGTAGATGGGCTTCTCCGGTGGGAAGGAGCGCCGCGCCGCGTAGGCGAGGTCAATGGCGCGCTCGACGCCGTAGCAAAAACCGAACTCCTTCGCGAGTTTGATGGTCAGGCCGGGAGCGGAAAGCTGGTTGCCGTTGGCGCGGATGCGCTCGACCAGCGTGCTGCGGTAGTGCGATTCCACCTGGGCCTGCACGGCCGACATGATCTCGGGACGGCGGAGGTTGATTTTCTGCGGAGGCGCGGGCGGCGCAATCGTTGACATGACGAGGCTAGTCTAGCGCGAGGCGGGGGGAGGTCGAGCGTTGGTTTTGGAAAGGCCTCACGCAAAGGGCGCGAAGGACGCAAAGGCTGGCGAGGCAAATCCCCTTCGCGGCCTTTGCGTGAGACACAGGAAATCCTCTTTCGCCACGCGGAACGCCTTTGCTACCGTCCCGCCCGCATCGAATGAGCAATCCAGACGCCTCCGCCCCGCCCGCCGTCGCCCCGAGCGACTTCATCCGCGACCTCGTCGCGCAACACGTCGCCGAGGGACGCCACCCGCGCATCCACACGCGCTTTCCGCCCGAGCCGAACGGCTACTTGCACATCGGCCACGCCAAAAGCATCTGCTTGAACTTCGGCATCGCCCGCGAGTTCGGTGGCATCTGCAACCTCCGCATGGACGACACAAATCCAGCGAAGGAAGAAGCCGAGTATGTCGAGAGCATCCAGGCCGACGTGAACTGGCTCCTCGCTGGCTGGGCCGATGACAAGCTGGGCTTGAAGCCCAAAGGCGCAACTCCGGCGGCGCAGACCGTGAATGGCAAATCGGACTGCCACCTCGCGCCGGTCCTCAAATCCGAAATCCGAAATCCGAAATCCGAAATCCTCGAACCCTTCTACGCCTCCGACTACTTCCCCCAAATCCACGCCTACGCCCTCACGCTCATCGAAAAGGACAAGGCCTTCGTCTGCGACCTCGCACCCGACGACACCGACGAATACCGGCGCACCGCGAAGGAATCTCCGTTCCGCGACCGCTCCATCGCCGAGAACCTCGACCTCTTCGCCCGCATGAAGGCCGGCGAGTTCCCCGACGGCACGCGCGTGCTGCGCGCGAAGATTGACGTGGCCGCGCCGAACATCTGGCTGCGCGACCCGCTCCTCTATCGCATCCGCCATGCCTCGCATCACCACACCGGTGACCAGTGGTGCATCTACCCGATGTATGACTTCGCGCACTGCCTGAGCGACTACCTCGAAGGCATCACGCACAGCATCTGCACGCTGGAGTTCGAGGTCCACCGCCCGCTCTACGACTGGATTCTCACGGCGCTCGACCTCCCCCGCGCCCTGCCGCACCAATACGAATTCGCCAAGCTGATCCCAAGCTACATGATCGTCTCCAAGCGCAAGCTCATCGCCCTCGTGAACGACGGCGTCGTCACTGGCTGGGACGACCCGCGTCTGCCCACCATCAGCGGCATTCGGCGACGCGGCGTGACGCCCGAGGCCCTGCGCGCCTTCGCCATCGGCGTGGGCGTGACCAAGTTCGTCAGTGTCACCGACATCGCCGTCTATGAACACGCCATCCGCGAGGACTTGAACAATCGCGCCCTCCGCCGACTCGCCGTGCTCCACCCGATCAAGGTCGTCATCACCAATTATCACGCTGGCCAAACGGAGGAACTCGATGCCATCAACAACCCTCAGGACGAGACCGCCGGCAAACGCAAAGTGCCCTTCAGCCGGGAGCTGTTCATCGAACGCGACGACTTCGCCGAAGTGCCGCCGCCGAAATACTTCCGCCTGAAACCCGGCGGCGAAGTCCGTCTGAAATACGCCTACATCATCAAGTGCGACGAGGTCGTGAAGGACGCCGCCGGCAACGTCACCGAACTGCGTTGCACAGCCGACCTCGACAGCAAGACCGGCGGTGCGAACTCCGCGCGCAAGGTCAAGGGCACCCTCCACTGGGTCAGCGCCGCGCACGCGGTGGACGCCGAGGTGCGGCTCTACGACCGCCTCTTCACCGAGGCCGAGCCGGAGGCCGACGGCCGCGAGTTCAAGACCGTGCTGAACCCGAGGAGCCTCGAAGTCATCACCGCCAAACTGGAGCCTTCCCTGAAAGAAGCCGCACCGGAGGCGCGCTACCAGTTCGAGCGCCTCGGCTACTTCTGCTTGGACAAGGACAGCACGCTGGAGAAACCCGTCTTCAACCGCACGATCTCGCTCAAGGACGCGTGGGTGAAGGCGGCGGTGAAGGCTTGAGGCACGCCCGCGCCTTTGTCCACCTCAGCACCGCTCACTTCGCGTCGAACTTCGCAGGCTGAAGTTTCTCCGGCAGCTCCTTCAGCGGGATGACTTCCGTCACCTCGTCGAAATACCAGATCTTGTCGCCGGCCTTCTTGTGGCCGACCACGCGCGCGGGATATTTGGTTCCGGCAGGCAGCGTCTTCCAGTCCGAGAAACGGTGGATGTCGTTGCGCCAGTCAATGCGCGCGAGCAGGCCCCTGGACTTGGCGAAGTAGAGTTCCATCGCCGGCGTCACGCTGCCGCTCACGCGCAGGCCCCAGAGTTCGGTCTCGCCGTCCTTCACGTCGGGCACCACGTCAACTGTCGAGGCCGCGTCGGTCAGCGCGCGGAGCGTCCATGCCCAGACGAGGAAGTTGGCTGGCTCATCCTTGCGCTCGCTGTAGCCGGCGGGTGTCTTGAGCCACCAATGGCGTGGCGCATCCAGCACGCTGTCGCGCTTCGAGCCGAAGCCGGTGTCCTTGTCGCCGATCAGGACGCGGTCCTTGAAGGTGAAAATGCCGAGCAAGTTCGCCTCGCCACCGGCGGCCTGCACGGCCTTCTGAATCAGCGGGCGCGCGGCGGTAGAGACGACGCCCTTCGGCGCGGCGGCCTTCGGTTCGGCGGCTGGAAGCGTGGCGTTGGAGAGCCAGATCGTGAGGAGCAAGCTGGCAGTTCTCGTCTGCGAGCGGGATTTCGCTTCGGTCTGTGATCGTTGCATGATGCCAGGAGTCTATTCCCCTCAGGCCGCGTGGATCAACAGCGCCGTCGTGTTGTCGCGGCCGTCGTTCGCCAGCGCGGCGTCCACCAAGCGATGCGCCACGTCTGTGCCGGGCGCGGCGGACTCCGGCGCGCGCAGCAGCTCGACGATGTGGTGGTTGTAAAGGCCCTCCGTCAGCCCGTCCGTGCAGAGCAGGAAAATGTCCCCCGGCTCGTAGGCCACCGCGCCCACCTGCGGGTCCACGAACTGGTTGCCGCCGCCCAGCGCTTTCTGGAGCACGTTGCGACGCGGGTGCGCGCGGGCCTCGCGCTCGTTGAGCTGCCCCTTGCGGAAGAGCCAGCCCACATGCGTGTCGTCCTCGCTGAGTTGCTTGATGCCGCCGTCGCGCTTCGAGAGGTAATAAATCCGGCTGTCGCCGATGTGTCCGAAATACATCCAGCCCGGCGTGAACCAGCACAGGCTCAACGTCGCCTCCATTCCACGGCACTCGTCGTAGCTCTCGCCCAGATACACGAGCGCCCGATGCACCTGCGTGAACAGCTCCGTCAGCACGTCGCCAAATCCCGGCGCCATCCCGGCAGCGGACAGATGGAACGACCTCGGCAGCAGCTTCGTGATCTTCTCCACCGCGATGCGGCTGGCATATTCCCCGGCCTTCGCCCCGCCCATGCCATCGCTCACCGCGAACGCGAAATCCATCTTGCCGGTCGAGGCCTCGCCGACCCTGCCGAGATGCTGGACCTCGCGCGCATCGAACTGAAGCCCGAGGAACGCGTCCTCGTTGTTCGGCCGGACCTTGCCCCGATCTGTCCGACCTGACCAATGCAGCCGTTCGACGGCCACGGTTTCTCGTTTGGGGTTAGTCATCCTGGGTTCGGGAGTTGGAGTTCAACGCAAAGCCGCAAAGACGCAGTGCCGCAACGGGAACCGGCTCGGCTGGACTCACTCATCCAGTCACCGCGCCGGTAAACGCGGTTCAGTTCGGCGACCCAACCCAATCCCCTCCTCCCCGCGACTTTGCGACTTTGCGACTTTGCGTTAAATACGGCTTCCAGTGTCATGGGGTCATGTGGAGGACGGTTGATCGAAGCCCGGAAGAATCTCCGCCAGCTCGAAATCAATTAGGCAGAAGCGACCATCCGAATTGCGGTAGGTCACGTTGCGCATGTCCGGGTCGTCATGGCGCACGCCGAACTGCTCCAGCTCCGCGAACAGCTCCCGCGTGCGCGCCGCGTCCAGATGCTCCACGCGCGAGCCGCAGTTGCTGGTGACGATGCGCAGCTTCGCGGGGTCCGCTTCCAGCAGCCGCGGCACGAAGCCGCAGCCGCGCGCCTCCAGATGCCGCAGCAGCCGCACCTCGTTGGCGAAGCGCTCCTCCGCCTTCGGCCCGTGGAAGACTTTAATGACCCGGCCATCGAAGGTCAGGTTCACGGTCGCGCGCAGCGTGTCTTTTACTTTCAGCATCTACGTGCGCCGACTATCGCCTCCCCGCGACCAAAAACTCCAGCAAGTCCGCGACCTCCTGCGCTGTGAGCGCGGCGAGCAAGCCCTCCGGCATCGCGGACAGCGCGGACTCGCGCGTGGACGCGACCTGCGCCATCGGCACGCGCCGCTCCGTGCCGTCTTCGAGGCGGAGGAGAAGTTCTGTGGTCGTGCGCTTCTTGAGGAAGCCGGTCAGCTCGGTGTCATTGCGGAGAAAGACCGAGTGCGTGCGGTGCTCAGGGGCGACGAGCAGGTTCGGCTGGTTGATGTGCGTGAGCAGCGTGGCGCGGTCGTATTTGCGGCGGATGTCCGTGAGGTCGGGGCCAAAGTCGCGGCCCGCGCCGTGCGCGCGGTGGCAGCGGACGCATTGCCCGCCGGACTCGTTGGCGAAGATGGCTCGGCCGCGCACCGTATCACCCTTCAGCGAGAGCACCTCGTTCGGCGCGAAGTCCGAGCCGAGCGTGCGGCGGCGTTGCTCAGGCGGGAGGAAGCGTTGCAGGATATCGCGAACAAAAGGGGTTGCAGAAGTGCGGGCGAGGTGGAGCTGGAACTCAGTTTGCGTTGTGCCAAGTGCGAGGCGGAGAGCTGTGCTCGGGTGATCGTCAGGTGCCAATCTAATCTTTGCCATGTCGTCCGCTCCGGGTTGCGATCCCGGCAATCGCGGAGGCGGAAGACCGAGTTGCGTAATCCAATCTCGCACCAAGCTTGCGCCTAACTCATCCACCGTCCGCGAACCAATGGCCGGCATATGCCCCGCGCCTTCCGTCGCTATCCGCCAGAGCAGCGCGGAGCTGAAGGGTCGGCCCGGGGCGATGACGCGCGCATCCGTCAGCCCGAAGTCCCCTCGCGTCGGCTTCGCATCGAGCACACGCAGGTCGGCGAGCTTCTTGTCCACGTTCAGGTGCGCGGGCACGGCACCGCCTGCGCCGTTGCGGTGGCAGGCGGCGCAGTTGGCGTGCAGCCACGAGCGGGCGCGGTCTTCGAGCGGTTGCTTGGCGTCGTAGGGATTCACGAGCCGGGCCTGGCTGGTCGGCGCGTTCGTCGAGTGCATCAGGCCGAGCTTCTCCAAGCGGCGGAACTCGCCGTCAGGCGCGGTGGCGTTGAGTTGGAGCCAGTTGAAACCCACCGTCTCGCCGGACCACGCGTTGTGGCAGCGCAGGCACTCCGCGCGGCTGTGAAAGCGCCACGGAATCTCGCGCCGTCCACCGGGCGCGCTGGCGTCGGTCACGTTGAAGAGGTCGCTCGCGCCCTCCGCCGCGACGAGATCGGCGTCGGTCTGCGCGGCGTTCCACCGGTAGGAGTAGGGATTCCACGTCTGGCCGTCGAAGTGCAGGAGCTGCGTCTCGATGCGGCGGGCACTGGCGGAATCGCCCTTCTTCAAGTCCAGCGTGAGCGTGCGAGCGAAGACGGTGTCCTTGGGGAAATACCACATTTTGCCGGAGATGATCTGCCGCGCGTTCGTCGTGGCGATGAAGCCGTCGCCGGGAATCGCGAGATGGTGCTTCGCCGCCGCGCCGTCGTTCCACATCGGCGCAATGGGCGCGTAAGGCTCCACGCCGGAAGCAGGCGTCAGCGGCGTGAGCGAGGTGAAGATGCCGGTCTCACTGAGCTTGCGCGGGAAGGCGAGGTTCGCGGGCGGCGCGGGGTTCGGCACGAAGCGGTAGAGGCCGCCGTTGTAGTCGAGCACGAGCAACTCGCCGTCGCGGTCGGCAGCGAAGCAAGTGGGCTTGAGTGTGGTTTTGCACAACTCGTCGTTGGAGAGGAGTTGGCCGTTCTTGTGGCGCGCCGCCCAGAATTTGCCGGTCTCCCAGTCACCGTAAATGTAAGCGCCCTTGAGCTTGGGGAACTTCTTCCCGTGATAGGCCACGCCGCCGGTGACGCTCGCGCCCTCGCTGTGCGGGATGGCCACGAGCGCCGGCAGAATCGCGCCGGGGCCGGGCTTCACGTCGGTGCGGACGCGGGTGTTTGGGCCTTCGGTGATGGGCCAGCCGTAGTTGCCGCCACGCTGGACGCGATAGATCATTTCCCACTGCTCCCAGCCCACGTCGCCCACCCAGAGGTCGCCGGTCGCGCGGTCGAAGCTCATGCGGAAAGGATTGCGGAAGCCGAACGCCCAGACCTCGGGCCGCGCGCCGGGCGTGCTGACGAACGGGTTGTCCTTGGGAATGGCGTAATGGTTCGTGCCCTCGGTGCGGTTTACGTCAATGCGCAGCACGGAGGACAGGAGGTCGCTGAGGTCCTGGCCGGTGTTGTAGGGCTTGTCGGGTGGGTCGGGCGCGGCGGCGTCGCCGGTGGAAATGTAGAGGAAACCGTCCGGGCCGAAGGCGAGCGTGCAGCCGTTGTGACCGCCACTGAGCCAGCGGATGATGACGCGCTCGCTCCCGGGATCAATGCGCAGCGGGTCGAGCGAGGTGACGGTGAACCGCGAGACGCGCGCGGCGTCCGCCTTGCCGGAGCCCTCGTTGTGGTTGATGAAGATAAAACGGTTCTTCGCGAAGTCCGGGTGGAAGGCGAAGCCGAGAATGCCGCTGCCCGCCCGGTGCTTCGGCCAGTCGAGGGCCAACTCGCGCTCGGTCGCGCCGGGCGTGGCGCGGAAGGACCAGAGCTTGCCACCTTGTTCCGCGACAACCCAGCGGTCCGTGCCCGGCAAGGGGGCGAAGTCCACGGGGCTGTCAAACTTGATGCCGGGGAAGACGCGCTCGACGGCGAGCGGTGCGGGCGGGTTCGGCGAGCCGGTGACGCGCGAGGTGGTCCACGGCGTGCGCGGGGCGGCGTG
>SXTU01000070.1 GCA_005791875.1 Verrucomicrobiales bacterium | reverse complement strand
TCCATGATTCCTTGGTCGTCCGTGAGGACGATGACAATGTTCGGTTTCGTGGAGCTATCAGCATCGGCGGCGCGCATTGTGGGCACGGACGCGAGCAGCAGAGCAGTGAAGAGTGTGAGGGCAGGCTTCATGGCGTGTTCCTTATTCCAGGCGTTTCGGCAGGTGCGGCAGCAGTTGGTCGAAGAGAGCTTGATGCTGTTTCACCAAGCCGGCGCGATCGGCTGTTTCGGCGAGGTTCTCGCGTTCCAGCGGATCGGACTCGTAGTCGTAGAGTTCCGTGGCCTGCGCATGGTTGCCGAAGACGGGTTTGTCCGCGCTGAAGTCGGCGGCTCGCCATTCGATGTAGCGATAACGCGGCGTGCGGATGGACCAGCCCATCGTCCCGTTCTTCCCTCTTCCATGGCTCATCTGGGTGAGAGCGGCTTTGTGGAGAGAATCGCTATCTCCACGCATCAGCGGAACCAGAGTCTTGCCTTCGACGTGGGACGGAATCGGCACGCCGGCCAGTTCGCAGAGCGTCGGATAGACATCGAGAAACTCGGTGAGCGCAGTGACCCGCCTGCCGCCCGCGACACCGGGAGCGGAGATGATGAGCGGTGCGCGGGCGGCGTCCTCGTAGTTGGTCAGCTTGCCCCAATGACCGTGCTCGCCGAGATGCCATCCATGATCGCCCCAGAAGCAGATGATGGTGTCGTCCGCCACGCCGCAGTCCGCCAGCGTTTGCATGAGCAGACCGACCTGGGCATCAATGTAGGACACGCAGGCGGCGTAGCCGTGGACGAGTTCGCGCTGCAGTGCCTCGGGAATGAGGCCGGTCTTGGGAATGTCCGAGTAAGCCCGCAGCTCGCCCGAGTGGCTGTAAAACGCAAGGTCGTGCGGGCTGCCCTGAGGAAGTTGCTGAAACGGTGCGAGCGGAAGAGCGGCGCGGTCGTAGAGATCCCAGTATTTCTTCGGTGCGATGAAGGGCAGGTGCGGCTTCACAAAACCGACCGCGAGAAAAAAGGGCTGTTCCTTGTTGGCAAACTCCCGGATGCGCTTCGCTGCCGTGTGGGCCACACCGCCATCGTGGTAGGCGTTGTCCGGGATGTCGCAGGCCTCCGTCGCGGGGCCTGAGGTGGGATTGCCTTTCTTTAAGGCGTCGGCAAGCCGGGTTTTCGTCGCGGGGTCCTGATACCCGCCTGGCGCGGGTTTTTCACCGGGAGCCATTTCCCAAGGACCGTAGGGCACCGACCAGGAAGCCGCGTCGTGTCCCTGATCCACCGTGCGGCCATCAAAGACCTTGTGGAGCGGATGCGTGATGTAGCCGTGGTTTTTGAACTGCTGCGGCAGCGTCACCACCTCCGGCAGGCGGGTGCGGAGCAGGTCCTGCGACTGATCCGGATTGAGATACATGCCGGTGCTGTCCGGTCGCAAACCCGTGAGCAAACTGAACCGCGTCGGCGCGCAGAACGCCACCTGGCAATAGTTCGCCGTGAAGGTCGTCCCCTTCGCCGCCAGACGGTCGATGTTCGGCGACTTGATCCACGACGTGCCGTAACAGCCGAGCAGAGGCTTGAGGTCGTCGGAGACGATGAAGAGGACATTGGGCTTCTTGCGTGGCGCATCCGCGGCGTGCAGCGCGGCGAGAGGCGCGAGCAGGAGGGCGAAGGAGATCGCAAAAACGGAGCGCCACGCGATGCCAGTGATGCCGAAGGCATCCGAGCGATTAGCCGGTGGTTGAGCGACGAAGGAGCGACACCACCGTAATCGTGCGAAGAATGAAACGCATCCTGAAAGGATGCCAGCGAGGACGGGTCGGAAGCCAACGGGCTTGCTGCGATCCCTGCGGGATCGGCTCTGCGCTGCGTTGGGTCCCGGTGGTGTCGCTTCGCTCAACCACCGGCTAATGGCTGAAAACCCTTCGGGTTTGATGGAGGCGCGAAGATGCGAGGCTATTCTCATGGCTTGCCTCCTTTGGTCATCCTCTTGAGCTGCGTTGCGAGCGCTGGAATCTGCGCCGCAGAATCGACGGTTCCGGCCAGATTCGCGGTTTCGAGCGGGTCGGTTTGCTGATCGTAGAGTTCTTGGCCGACGATGTGGCCGGTTTTGAAGTCACGCCACTCATGGTAGCTCCAGCGGTCGGTTTTGAGCGCGTAGCCCATCACTTGCGGCAATGCCTGCGGTCCACCGCCCCAGTAGAGGGCGGGGCGTGGATGTTGCGTGAGCGCGGCGGTCTTAACCGTTGCAGTTGGGTCCTTGAGCACGGGCACGAGGCTGGTGCCTTCGAGCTGAGGCGGAGAGGGTAGGCCGCTGAGGTCCGTGAGCGTGGGAAAGATGTCGATGAGCTCGCTGATGGCGCTCGTCTTCGCGCCGCCCTTTCCGACACCTGGAGCGCTGATGATGAGCGGCACGCGGGCGTCCCAGCCGAACAAGGTCATTTTGCCCCAGACATCGTGCTCACCGAGGTGAAAGCCGTTGTCGCCGATGATGACGACGATGGTGTTGTCTCGGAGCTTCAGTTCATGGAGCGCATCCAGCACGCGGCCAAGCTGGGCGTCGGCGAAACTCATCGCCGCATAGTATCCGTGGCGGATCTCGCGCTTCGCCTCCTCATCAAGCGTGCGGCGGACACTCGGCTCGCCGAGGATTTCGTGGTTCGCGTGAAAGGCGATCTCGGGCGCGTTGCGAGGTCGCGCGGCGGGCTCGATGGCCGGGATGTCCTCGCGGCGATACAGGTCCCAGTAGCGCTTCGGCACCTTGTAAGGCGTATGCGGCTTGAAGAGGCCCAGCGCGAGAAAGAACGGCTCCGGCTTCTTCGCGAGCGCACGCAGCTCGGTGATCGCGAGGCTGGCCGACACGCTGTCAAAGCATGCTTCATCCGGCACATCGCGATTCTCGCAGAGCAGGTCCTTCGCGAGGTTCGGCGGCAGCGGCGTGCCATCCGGCAGCGCAAACTCATCCTTCGTTTTGCCACCGGTGCGGCGGTCGGGCACGCTCAGCGTCTTGAAGTCCGCTTCCTTGCCATAGCCGCCAAGCACCTTGCCGATGCTCATGGACGTGTAGCCGTGCTGCATGAACCACTGCGGTATCGTCACCGCATCTGGATGCAGATCGTAGAGATACTTCGTCATGCTCCAGATGCCGAGCGAGTCCGGCCTGCGCCCGCTCATGAACGAAGCGCGCGATGGCCCACAGATCGGCTGCTGACAGAAGTTCCGCGTGAACACCGTGCCACGAGCCGCCAGCCGGTCTAGGTTCGGCGACTTCGCAATCGGATCGCCGTAGCAACCAAGGCGGTTGTTGAGGTCGTCGAAGACCACGAAGAGGACGTTGGGCTTTTTACGCGGCGCATCAGCGGCGGAGCTTCGATTGCCGAACGGCAAAGCGAAGGCCAGGAGGGCAATGAAAAGGCGGGTGGCGGCGGATGGTTGAACTCCCGCAGATTCGGGGTTCCCCCGATTGGGATTGAATGGGGTGGATGCGTAGCTCGCTGGGCAGGAATCTTTGGAATGCGTGGCCGAAGGCCGACCAGTGACTGGCCCATGGTTGAGCGGCGAAGCAGCGAATGTTAGTGGCTGTTTCATACGGTATACCGTTAGGTATCAAGTAAGCAGTATACCGTTGCAAGCTTCATTCTCTCGCCAAAGCAGTTCCAACCCGCACGCATGGGACGACTGGAGTGTTGGGAAATAGAATGGTCGCGGCACATTCCATAGTGCAATCCCCGTCCGTGAACCGGTCCTGAATCACAGACCCGGCAATGCCGCATGGAGGGAATCCGTGCGCCAGGCACCCCTGACGGATTGCTCCAGTCGGGAGCAAAACTTCCGAGCCACCGCACAGGCCACACCGTCGCCAAGGCTGCGCGCCCCGACATGCCGGGGCAACCGGCTTGCAGGCTCACGCAAAGACATCCTGGACCACATGCCCTTTCACATCCGTCAGCCGGAAGTCGCGGCCGGCGTGGCGGAAGGTGAGGCGTTCGTGGTCGAGGCCGAGTGCGTGCAGGATGGTCGCGTGCAGGTCGTGGAGGTGGACTTTGTTTTCCACTGCCTCATAGCCGTGTTCATCGGTCCGGCCGTAGGCGAAGCCGCCGCGCGTGCCGCCACCAGCGAGCCAGGTGGTGAAGCCTTTGTTGTTGTGGCCGCGCCCGTCTTGCGTCGGGTCGTCGGGCGTGCGGCCGAACTCGCCGCTCCAGACAACCAGCGTGTCATCCAGCAAGCCGCGTTGCGCGAGGTCGGTGAGCAGGCCGGTGATGGGCTGGTCAATTTGCCCGCAGGCCTTCGGCATCAACGTCGAGACGAAGCCGTGGTGGTCCCAGTCTTCGTGCGTGACTTCGATGAAGCGCACGCCCGCCTCCGCCATGCGCCGCGCGAGCAGGCATTGGCGGCCGAAGTCGTCGCTCGGCAGGCCGGGGCCAACGCCGTAGAGCGCGAGCGTGGCCGGGCTTTCGCCCGCGAGGTCCAGCACGCGCGGCAATTCACTCTGCATGCGGAAAGCCAGCTCGAAGGACTCGATGACGCCCTCGAGCCGGCCGTCGTGCGCCTGCGCGCGGGCCGTTTCCTGGTTCAGCGTTTGCAGCAGGTCGAGCTGGCGGTTGTGACGCTCACCGCTGCACCTCGACATACCGGGTCGCGGCCCGACCGGTGGCGCCTTCGCGGGCGCGGATTTGCCAGAGACCGGGGGCGTCGTTGGGGGCGAGGTCGGCTTTGAGGGTGAGCTTGCCTTGCGCGGTTCCGTAGTCGCCGCTGAACTCGGCCTCGCGTCCGGCGGGGTCGGTGATCTGGACCGCGACGGGGATGACGGCGGGAACGGCGTTTTTCGAGGCGTCGGTGATGGTGATCGTCAGCTCGATGGCGGTGCCGAGGGCGGCTTTCGCGGGGGCCTCAATCTGGACCTGCTCAATGGGGCGCGGAGTGGCGAGAAACACGCCGCCCTCGCATGGACCCAGGTCCACTGGCAGCCAGGTGGCGCCGTCGCGTTCGGTGGTGGGCACGTGGCGCTCGGCGACGAGGTCGTAGAGGTGCAGGCCGGTGCGCGAGAGACGGACCGTGCCCTGGCTGGGCAGACCGTTTTCCATCACCAGACCGTGCTGGCCGACATAGCTGCCAAGGGCGCGGCGATCGTTCATGACGAAGAGGTAGTCGGAGTCGCCCGCCGTGCGAACGCGGGTGAGGATTTCAGGATTATCGCAGGCCGCGAACCGGGCGTAGCGGGCATCGAGTTGTTCACGAAGACGCGCGGCGTTGGCCACGATGGCGGCTTGATCATCGGCGGTTTTCTTCGTCCATGCATAGCGCGGGATGACGATGTCTGCCTTGATGGCGGGAGCGAGGTTGGGGGTGCCAATGACGATGCCGCCGCGTTTCTGGAAGGCGCGGATGCGTTCGACCACGGAGGCCGTGAGGACATCGCAATCGGCGAGGACGAGCGCTTTGTAGGCATCGAGCCCTTCCGCGAGCAGCGTCTCTTCATAGATGACCCTGGGTTGAAGCTGGGCATGCAGGAGCGTCAAATAAGCCTCGTCCTTGCCATAGCCGTAGCTGCCGCGCCGGGCGAGCATCTGCGAGGTGAAGCTGTCGAGGTAGGCGATGTCGGCGGGCCGGTCGGCGACTTGGAGGAGCGTGGGGCCGAGGCGCGGCAGGAGATCGTGGTGCAGCCGGCGGAACTCGGTTTGCAAATCGGGCTGGGTGTATTTGTAGGCATGGGTCCCGTCCGTGGGCACGAGCGATGCCCAGCCGTGATACATGAGACCTGTCACGGGTCGTGAAACCATGGACCAGAAGGCACCGCGCAGGTGCATGGGCGAGATGGAGATGTAGGCGGCATCGGGATCATGGTCGTCAAAGGGCGAGCGGATCTTGTCCGGCCCCTTCGTGATCGGGGCGCTCGATGAGCGATACCAGAAGAGCTGCGTCATCTTCATGACCTGCGGCTTTTGCGATGAGGCGGCGGCCATGGCGAAGACTTCGTCGCAAAAATAGCCGACGCGCTGCGGGCTCGGCTCGGTGTAGGTCCACTGCGAGAGCACGTCCACCTCGCCGCCACTGCCGCCGATGCTCGGCACGCGGATAGCGGGGTCATACCAGGTCCAGATGTCCTCACGGGCGGTGGATTTCAAGCCGCGATGCAGGGCGGTGTGGAGGCCGTTCCAGCCATCACCCACCGTCCAGAACCAGCGGTAAAACTTGAGCAGAGGATGGTCGTCGGGCACCACGCGGTCGGCCGGGAAGTCTTTGAGGTCCTGCCAATACAAGCCTGTCTTGGTGACGACTTCTTCCGGGATGTCCGCACCGGAAAAGGCGCGGTAGGCATCCCGATCTGCCTTTGAAAAACTGATCTCTGAATCGTCCCGCACCTCGCTGTTGATGAGCGCGGCGATGAATGCCGGGTGCTGCCCGTAGGCCTGTCCGACGCTCTTGCCGACATTCTCGGAAAACTCCGCGAGTCCCGGCAGCACGGCGTTGCAGTCGTGCCGGGCATACGGTTTGCCGTTGCGATCGACGCGGTCGAGTCCGGGCTGACTCTTCAGGAAATGCCCCGGCTGCAACTGGGCGACGACGCCAAAGTCATTCGCCAGCGCCGTGTCGAGGATGCTGCGGGCTTTTTCCAAAACCGGCCCGCTGGGGAGGACCGGTTTTTTGACCGCCCAAACGGATGCGTTATCTGCGTCGATGCCGAAGCAGGAAGTGAAGCCGAGTGTTTTGAGCCGTGGCAGTTCGCTCACAAAGGACGGGCCGCCGATGCCCCACATGACCACCGGCATCCGGTGCGGGAGCGGACGAGAAACGATTTTCAGCGGGAGGTTGGCTGATGTTTCGGTCGGCGGTTCACCGGGTAGCGAGAGCACTGCGCGGGCCGGGTAGTCATCAGGCCGCAGCCGCGTATCAAACTCATGCGTCAGCGTGTGCGTCTTGCCCGGAGGGATCTCGGGCACCGGCACCGCCGCACCATCACCACCCAGCCCGAGGAGTTTCAGCGATGCACCGCGCAGGGGCTCTGGCTGGAGGTTTGCGATGACGGTCTGGATACGAGGCGATTTTTCTCCGCGCACAAACACGTTGCGCTCGGACTCGAAGCGAATCGTCGCCCCGCCAAACTCCCGCAGGCCGGTGCAGAGGCGCACTTCATCGATCAGGCCCGCGAATCCGCCGTAATTGCTGCCTGCACGATCGCCGATGCTAAGATGGTTGGAGCCCGCCGCGATTCCCCGGCGTCCGGGCCGCACGACGATGCCGATCACCGAGCCATTGCGGTAGAACTTCACGGTGCCCGCGCCGTCGTAGGTGAAGGCGACGTGATGCCACTCGCCCGGGGCGAACGGCAGCGGCTCGATCGCAAAGGATTCGGAGTCGCTGCCGAAGCCGAGGTTCAAGACCATGCGCCGGATGCCGGATTTCTCCGGTGCCTGCAGCAGCCACTGGTAGCCGGTGTGCGAGGCATATTTTTTGTCGAGCAGATAAGCCGTGCTCGAGCCAGCGAGGTCCGGCTTGGCCTGCACCCACATCTCGCCGGAAAACGCAGCCAGGGGTGAGAGCGAGGGATGGGACGGAATGAGCAGCGCGTGACGTGTATCGCTCACCGGCCAGCCGGGAAAAGACTCGATCGCACTGCCGAAGCGGCCTGCCTTCGTGACCGACGCACCGTCGAGTTTGCCGGGCAGTTTCCCCGGCCCCGAGTCGGTGGCCGCTTCCGGGCCGTCGAAGCTCCAGTGACCGAGCACATGATTCCCCGTGGAGTCTTTGCCCGTGTAGGCGGCCGTCCATGGCTCGCGGACGGCCACGTCGGCGGCGTGCAGCGCGACCAGTGGCGCGAGCAGCAGGGCGATGGTGTGGATGGATTTCATGGGGTGATGGCGGGTTGATTGACGGGGCATTACTTGGCTGGCTTCAAGGTCGGCGCCGGCCCACCCACTTGCTTCACGAGCTTGTGGACGGATGCCGCAATGCGGTCCTCGATGTCGCCAGCCCAGCGGAACGCGGGACGGCCATACTCATAGAGGAACGTGCCGCCCTCGTAGCCGCCCTCCTCCCACACGCGGCGGGACGGGATGTAGGCGATCATGTCGTCCGCGTAGCCCATCACCCACGTGCCCGGGCCGAACTCGCGTTTGAAGCGCAGCGCGTAGTCCACCACCGTCTCCGCGCCCATGCCGATCACGAGCATCTCCGTGCCGAGCCGCCACGCGTGGACGGGATACGGATACGCGTCGGGGAACTGCTTGCGCCGGTCCAACTCCTGCAACATGCGCGTCGCCCAGCGCGCGCGGATGGCGTTGGTCTCCTTCGCGGCGGCCTCGAGCTCCTCGCGGGAAACCGTCTTGAGGTAGGGCAGGTCAACGATCTCGAACGCCGTGCGCAGTCCAGGCGACACGGGCCGCAACGGCTGCTTCAACGCCTCCTCCACGCCTGCGGCGAGCAGCTTGCCGTAGCGCTCGCACAACTCGACGCTGCGGCGCGGCAAGGGATTTTGGTCACCACCGCAGGTGTTGACGAACATCGCCGTCGCGCCGGGATGCGCTTTCTCGATTTCCACCTGCGCGAATCCGGGATAGTCGCCGCACCAAGTCAGGAAACTCAACGTCGTCGGGTGGCACGCGTAGCCGAAGAGAATGGCCTCGAGCTTGCCATCCGGCCGCGTGACGGTGAGCACGGGCACGGAATGGTCCACCGGCCCTTTGAGCGGCTCGCCGCGCGCGATGATGCTGGGCACCTCGGCCTCCTTGTTGTTGCGGCGGTTCACCGCGAACGTCGCCTTGCCCTCGCCCTGTTGCAATTTCGCGGGCGCAAGCTTCGCCAGCGACTCGCCCACCATGGCGACGCAGTTGGTCACCATCAGCGCCGTGTATTCCTCGACCAGCGCGACCTGCTCGGCCTCAATGGGGTAGTAGTCCACGAGGTCGTCGCCGAGGCGCGGGCCGCAGTGGTTGTGCGAGAAGGTGAACATCACTTGCGCGCGCGTGAGCTGGAACTTCCGCTGCAACTGCTCGAACACGCGGTCGCTCATCACCTTCGGCACGCCCTGAAAATCACTCGTGATGAGCACAACGCGCCGGCCCTCGGCGTCCTCGAGCGCGAGCGCCTTCATCCAGAGGTCGTGCAGCTTGCCGTTGGGCACGCGCTTGGAGCCGTAGCCGGCGAGCCACACGGCCTTCTCCGGCGTGATGACGGCCTTCGCGACGCCGGCCTTCCAGCCCGGCGCGGCGAACGCGGACAGGCCGGTGATGAGCAAGCCCAGAAAGCAGCAAAGCGGTCGCAATGCCCACGCTGGCGGTAGCCGACGACGTAGGGAGGCGGACTCTGCTTTGCTCAACCGGCTCCGCCTCCTCACGTCGGCGGCTACGATGGGCGATGGAGCGATCGAAGAGTTCATTTGGTTTCCTTGGGCTGGGGTTAGTTCACGGTTCACGGGAATGCACCGGCGAAGCGCTCGCCGATGGCGAGCTTGGCTGGCTTGTTGTGGTGGAGCCGGAAGCAACCCGGCAAATGCGGCGGTAAACGCGATTCTGAAAACAGTCTTCATACGGTCGAGGCTGACAGCACAGCGGGGCGTTGCCCACTCGCAAACGGAAGGGCGAAGCATCATCGAGCTGTGGGTTGCCAGTGCGGCCAAAGCGCCGCGTGGTCGGGTTGAAGATGAGTGACTTGCTTCATGGAACAGTCGGCGAGCATCAGCACCATGATTTGCCGGACGCCATTGCGCTTCGTGCCGCACACGAGGAACTTCCCATCCGGCGAAGGCTGCGGGTGGTAGTGGAACGTGTGCGGAGCAAAGTCCGACGAGCTGGTGAGCTGCGCCTTGCGTCCGTCGAGGGTGGCTTGGAACAACTCCACGTTCTTCCCGTCTTGAGCCGTGTAAAAGATTGACCGCCCGTCCACCGACCACACCGGTGTGTCGCTGCTGCCGCCGTGGAAATCCGGCACGTCCAGAAACTCCGTCACGCCCCGATAGCCGCCGCGGTCGGCGAGCTTGCGCCACCCGCTCCCGTCCGCGAGCGCGACGTGCGGATGACAGTTGTAGTGCTCGCCGCTGAGGAACAGGACATGCGCGCCGTCCGGCGACCACGTCGGCGCGAAGTTGAACGGGTTGCCGGTCTTCACTTGCGCCGCGCCCGCCCCGTCCGCGTTCGCGAGGAACACCTGATAGTTCTTGTGATACGCGATGCGCCGCCCGTCGCGCGAGCTGCTGAAGCCGTAGCTGAACTCCTTGGAAGACTTCGTCAGGTCCGTCTTGTTCCGCCCGTCGCGGTCCATGCGGAACGGGTGCGAGTTCCCGTCCAGCAGCGCGATGAAGCCGAGCTTCGTGTCGTCGCCGGGCCAGTAGAAGAGGCCGCCGTTGTAATTGCTCACGCGCTCGACCGCCGTGATGTTTGTCGCGCGCCCCGTGGCCAACTCGACGAGGAAGGCATCCACCAGCCAGCCGCCGGGCGTGTGGCGGAACCGCTTGTGCTCCTCCTCCCAGCGCGCGTTCTCCGGGCTCTGCCAGCCGCGCGAAACAATCGCCGTCTTCCCGTCCGCCGACCAGCCCGCGAACTGCGTCCACGCGTCCGGCTCGCGCACAAGGTCGGCCCCCAACTCGCGCCGGCCCGTGCCATCGGCCCGCACGACCATCGCGCGCATGGTCCGCACGTTCGCGTGCCGTCCGCCGGGCAGGTTGCAGCGAAACTCGGTGAAGCCGAGCAGAGGCGCGCTACGCTCCGCCTCAGCGGCGTGCAGCAACGATGAACACAGCAGGGCGAGGCAGAGCGCGCGGTTCATAACGGTGCGTTCAGTCTGAGCCGCGAGCTTTCGCCTCACGCCCCAGCTTCTCAATCGGCAGCTTGAGGAAAAACAAGCCCGGCCCGCCAGTCTGCTTCGGCTCCACGTCGTAGAACACGACGCCGATGTTTCCGCCGCCCAGCTCCACGGTGCGCGGGCAGGCGCGGCCACCGATGGCGCGGCCGGGATTGTAATACTCGAAGACCTCGCGCCACGTGACGCCATCGTCGCGCGAGAGGACGTAACGGATGCGCTCGCCGCCCACGCCAGGCCCGAAGATTTCCGAGGCGAGCAGCCAGCCGTTCGCGAGGCAGACCAGCTCGTGCCGCCAGCCTTGCTCCTTCAGGTTCGGGAAGTTGGCGATGGCTTGCCACGACTTGCCCGCGTCCGTGGAGCGAAGGCCCGCGCCGCTGATGAAGCTGCCCTTCGGCGTGCGGACGATCGGCACCAGCCCGTGCGCGCGGCCATCGCCGAAGGGCTGGCTCGCGCCGGTCGTGGGGTCGAAGACTTGAGTCTTGTCACCCAGCGGCAGCAGCCACTGGTTCGCCGCGAGCTCCACGATGGGATGCCGGATGTTGCTCACAACCTTCTCATCGCGCGGGAATGGCTTGGGTTCGCTCCATGTCAACCCGTCGTCGCTCGACAGCGAGTAGAGGACGGAGCGGGGCTCCCTCTCGTTCGTCGGCTCGCTCCAGCGGTTCCACGCGTGAAGCAGCCGGCCATCGCGCAGCGTCGTGAGCGAGCCGGGGTAGTAGGTCTTGCCGACGGTCGGGGCGAAGGGCTTCGGCTCAGTCCACGTCGCGCCGCCGTCGGTCGAGCGCGTGAGGCGCAGGTCGCGGTGGTTCACGTGACCGTAGGTGACGACCAGCGTGCCCTTCGCGCTGACGCATGCCGCCGGATGGATGTGCCCGCTGACGGGGTTGCCGATGCGGACCAGCGGCAGCAGTTCGGCAGCCGATGCGACATTCAGTGCGGCAAGTAGAGCGACGAGGTAGGCGAAGGTTTTCATTCGTCCACTCTGAAAGCTATCGCCGACCAGCCCTCCGCGTCGAACAAGTTCACCACCAGGTTCCAAGCCCAGCCGTAACGCACATCCTTGGGCAATGCCACGACCGGCGACGAGATGACGATGGTATGGCCTTGATGACCGCGCCCGCGCGTGACCGTGCCGCCGAGACCCTCGCCGCCGCGCCGCCAACTGACGCGCACCAACTCCGACTCCGGCACTGATCGTGTAACGCGCACCCGCACCCCCATCTTGGCGATGGCAGCGGAGCCTTTGGCGCGAACGTCGGCCTTGTCTATCTGCTCCTGGGCGGGCGCGGAAACGGCGAGGACCAGCGCGGGCAAGGCCGCGACCAAGGCGGGGAGGCGAGGCCAGTTCATGGTGTGAACCGCATTGAATCACCGCACGAGCATCCAGTCCACCGTGGCCTTGGCGGGCGCAGGTTTGTCGAAGGTGACGGTGAAGCCCTCGGGGGTTTTCTCCGAGATGGCTCGCGCGCCGAGCCAGGATTGTTCGAGGAAGACGGCGTAGTCGGCGTCAGCCTCGGGCGTGGGGAATTTTACCTTGAGCGTGGTGGCAGCGGCAGTGACGGCGAGGTTTTTGCCGCGTAGGTTTTTGGCGGGCTTGGCGTCGCCGGACAGGCCGGTGACACCGGAGACGGAGCCGCCGGCGCGCATGCCGCCGCCCTCGAACTGAAACTCACCGCTCTCGCGGCTCACCTTGAGCGTGGCGACTTGCGTTGGGCGCGCGGACGTGGAGATGGCCTTGGTGATGCCGGTCTTGCCTTTGTCGGCTTCGGGCTCGGGCGCTTGGCCGTAGAACCACTGCATCGCCTGCTCGTGATACGGCTGCTGGAAAAGGATCGCGGCGCGGGCAAAGTCGGCCTTGAAGTTCAGGCCGATGGTCGCGGCGGAGTCCACCACCATGATGTTGTCCCACGCGGGCTTTGGCTCATGGCGCTTGGCCAGGTCGTCGAGGTTCGCCGGGCCGCCGCGCGCGCTGATCACGGAGTAGCGCGCGGTCGCACCGTTGTTCGCCGCCTCGACAATCGCCGCCGGGAACTGACCGGGGATGTCCTCCCACGTCCACACGCGGAAGGCCGTCGGCTTGAACGGGTCGGGCCCGATGGCCTGCTCGACGGCGTCGCCCTTCTCGAAGTCGTGCGGCGTGCCGACGTCCGGGTGCGGTGCCAGACCGAGCGTGCGCTGCCCTCCGCGGTCACCGCCGGGGATGGCGCGGGCCACGTCGTTCACATACGCGCCGGGGGCGATGACGTAGCCGAGTGGGCGGATGTGGCCGTCCCACGTGTAGTTCTCGGTCTTGTAAAGCGTCGGGCTGCCCGCGCTCTTCGCACCCCACCAGAAGCGCTGGATCTCGATCTCCTTCGTGCCGTCGGCGTTCGCGGTGAACTTGCTGATCTGATACCAGCGCAGGCTGCCCTTGGGCGTCTTCTCGCCCGGGTCGGCTACGGCGAAGTAACGGCCGACAACTGCCTTCGTCCAGCCGCAGTCCTTGTCGCCACGAATGAGGCCACCGAACTTGCGCTCGGTGCTGCCGGAGATTTCGCTCTTCGCCAGCGAGGTCGTGTAGTCCTTGCCCTCGAAGATGCTCGCGGTCTTGTCCGGCAGGTCGTAGTCCGTGCGGCCCGCGACGATGATGACCTTGCCCGCCGTGAGGTGCTTCTTCGGGTTGAGGTTGATGAGCGGGCGGGAGTCGCCGAGCGAGCCGACGTTCTGCGCGGCGGTGTTGAAGACGAGCTGCGCCTTCGTCCAGTCCACCGACTCGACAGTGCTGCGGAAGTTGTTTTCCAACGTGCGGATGAAGGCGGCGTAGCAGTTGCCATTCTCGTCGCCCGCGGCCGAGTGGATGTTGCTCATGTAGTTGAAGTCGCAATAGTAGATGTAGGTGTCGCCGTGGGCGTATTGGTTGCGGATGACCTTCACGTCGTAAGTCTGGTTGTCGTTGTGGCTGGTCTGGAGCATGTGGAGCAGGCCGGTGTTGCTCTTGTTGTGCATGATCGCGCCAGCGGCGTGGTCAAGATCCGTGTCGGCCACGAAGTAACTCATCTGCTTCTCCACGTCGTAGCCGAGGGACTTCACCAGGCCGCGTGTGACGCCGCCGCCGTAGCCCTTGCCGCCGTGGATGTTAATGAACTGGCCGGGGTGAATGCCGCGCACGGTGGGCAGGTAGAACCGCTGGTCCTTGCCCTTCTTCACGGGCACTTGCAACCAGTCGAGGTAGCTGCTGGAGCCGTAAGTGATCTGACTGTCGAGCGTGAGCGCGGGATGCGTGCCCCAGTGCGGCAAGCTGTCGCCCTCCGCGAGGCGCAGCGGGCGTTCGAGGCGCAGGCCGGTGATGGGCGGAATCTGCAACACGACGCTTTTCCCGTTGTGCGACAGCACAGCGACACCCGGCTGGTCGGCCCAGCGCTTCGTCTCGGCGGGTGGCTCGGGCGTGCGCGTGAGGCCCTGGAGGGGAAGCGGCTTGTTTTGCAGGACGCTCCAGTCGCCCGCCGGGACTTCCAGCACGCCGCCGGTCTTGCGCAGCTCGGCGATGGCCTTCTCGTAAGTCTCGCGTAGAGACTTGGCCCCCGTGTCGCCGAATTCCTTCAGCTCGCGCACCAGCGGCGGCTTCGGCTCGGCGGCCGGAGCGGTCAGGGCGAGCAGGACCGCGCCGCAAATGGCGAGGCGACGCAGGGAGGCAAGTGAGGACGAGGAGGGGAGTGTCATGATTTGGCTCCTAGCGGACGCTCTTCGAGATGCCGGCATTTGAAATTATTAGAAAGGCAGGAGCACGGGAGAGGTCGCTCGACAATGCTTGGGCGAATTCGGGCTGAAGCCCCTTCCTAATCACTCATCGCAGCCGCTCCGCGCCCCCACGGGCAAGGAAGAATTCGCGATTGGTTCCCGCCAACTTTGGAGGAGCGCGCGGGTGGAGAAAGCGTATGTTGGCTTAACTCAACCCCACAGACATTATGAACCATGAAGCCAGAATCCAGGCGTTGGTGGTCGGAGCGGGGCCGGTGGGCACCCCTGCCCTCTCCCCCGGTGGGGGCGAGGGAGAAGAAGACGCGGGCTTCCTTGGCGAGTCGCAGGCGGGTGGGGGAGTTCATGACGTTCTCAGGTTGACCGTGATTTTTTGCAGACCACTAACCTGCACTGACTGGCACTAATCCGAAGGGAGGAGAAGGGGTTCGCGTGTGTGTGCATTTCTGATTGGTGCAGATCAGTGCAAGTTGGTGGTTCATTCCCATTTGGTGGAGGTGTGTTCATTGCAGTGTGGCCATGAAGATTTCTTCGAGGGTGAGGGCCTCGGTGGTCAGCGCCTCGGGCTGAAGCGTGCGGAGTTGCTCGATGAGGGCGGCCCTTGGAGAGTGCCTTCACGGACTTCGTGGGGTCGAGGCGGAAGCGGTCGAGGAGTTCGCTCTGGGTTTTCTTGTTCCAGTGCGCGCGGAAGGAGGCGACGTAGGCGAGCACGGCGTCCACGGTCATCCACGGGTGGAAGGCGACGGCGTCGGGCACGTAGGCAAGGCCGGATTTCACGGCGACATCATCGCGCTCAGGGTCGAGTCCGAAGACGCGGACGGTGCCGGAGGTGGGGCGGAGCAAGTCCAGTAGGCACTTGATGGTGGTGGTCTTGCCCGCACCGTTGCGGCCGAAGAAGCCTAGCAGGAGCCGGCGCGGACGGTGAGGTCGAGGCCGTGGACGGCGTCGGTGTGGCGGTATTTGCGGACGAGCTGGCGGAGTTTGATGACAGGTGGGGTGGTCACGGGTTTGGGACGTTGGCTTTGGCGTGGGCCTTGCGCGTTTGCTCGAAGGCGGCGAAGCGGTCCTTCACGAGGGCGAGGAAGTCGTCCTTGCCGACTTGCAGGTGGTGGGCGGCGACGACGGCTTCATCAATCTCCTGCGTGAGAAGGTCGTGACGTGCGGACTTCTTCAGCGGCGAGTTGCCGGCCTTGAGGAAGCAGCCCTTGCCGGGGAGCGTCTCGATGACGCCCTGGGTTTCGAGTTCGGCGTAGGCCTTGGCGACGGTGTTGCGGTTGACGCGGAGCTGCTCGGCCAGCGGGCGGATGCCGGGGAGCGGCTCACCCACCCGCAGCGCGCCGGAGGCGGCGGCGGCGCGGACCTGGTCGGCGATCTGGAGATAGACCGGTAGGCCGGAGTGGAAGTTGAGCTGGAGGAGCATGGCGTGACGGGCTGTCTTGTGTCATAGGACTGAAGGACAGTTTAGCAACGAGTGTCAACCGGAAATATTTTCCCGCTGCCGTTGGTTGAATCTTCCGCCGCCCAAGCCGTCGGGAATCCGATGCGGGCGGCCCCGACAAGAAGATCAGGGTAATCACCACTTGTGAGAAAGGGGCCGCCACCTATCCTCTCCCGAAATGAGCGAGTCACAGGAAAAGACGGTCGGACCCGTCGAGCCGCCCGCACAGGAGGCTTCCCTGGCCCGTTTGAAGGAGTCGCTCGAGGCCGCGCCCAGCTCGCTGTCGGCGGCGGTTTCGCGTCTCGCGACGCAGCGCCCGGCCAAGACTGACGGCTCCACCGAGGTCGTCGCGCGGGACAAGGCGTCCGCGTCCGCCTACGAGCTGGGCCGCATTCTCGCCAAGGGCGGCATGGGAGCGATCCTTTCGGCACGCGACAACAGCATCCAGCGCACGGTCGCGCTGAAGGTGATCCTCACCGGCGCGGAAGCCTCGGAGGAGCACGTCCACCGTCTGGTGACGGAGGCTCGCATCACCGGGCAACTGGAGCATCCGAGCATCGTGCCGCTGCACGAGCTGGGCGTGACTGCCGATGGAGTGGTGTATTACACGATGCGGCTGGTGGAGGGCGTGACGTTGAGCGAGGTGCTGGAAACCATCCGCCTGAGCGACCGCAAGGCGATTGAGAAATACCCGCTGCGCACGCTGCTGACGGTCTTCCAAAAGATTTGCGACGCCGTCGCGTTTGCGCACTCGCGCGGCGTGGTCCACCGCGACCTGAAGCCGGACAACATCATGCTCGGGGAGTTCGGCGAGGTGTTCGTGATGGACTGGGGGCTGGCCAAGCGCGTGCGCGGCGACGGGCGTGAGCTGGACACTTCGTTGCTGGCCACCAGCGCGGTGGCAGACCTGTCGGGCGATGGCTTCAAGACGTTGTCCGGCCAGGTGAAGGGGACGCCGCGCTACATGGCCCCGGAGCAGGCCGAGGGGCGCGTGGAGGACATTGACGAGCGCACGGACATCTACGCGCTGGGCGCGATCCTCTACGCGATTCTCACGCTGCACCCGCCCATCACCGGCGAGACGGTGAATGAGGTGCTTACGCGCGTCGCGTCCGGGTCCATCACGCCGCCGACCAGCTACAACCCGCGCCACACGCACATCACGCGTCCGTTGCCGCCGGCGCAGGACATCGCGCCGCCGGAGCTGGCGCACTGCCCAGACCGGCGCATTCCCTCCGCGCTCTCGGCCGTGGCCATGAAGGCGCTCGCGCGCGACCAGACGAGGCGTTACCAGACTGTCGCAGCGCTGCAGCAGGACATCGCGGCCTACCAGGGCGGGTTCGCGACATCGGCGGAAGGGGCCAGCGCGCTGCGGCTGATGCTGTTGCTGGTGCGCCGGCATCGCACGGAGTTCGTGCTCGTGGCGTTGTCGCTGGCGATGATGCTGGGCCTCGCAGCCGCCTTCACGCACAAGGTGACGCAGACACTCGCGGAGCTGAAGGACACCGCGCCCACTTTCTACGCCGAGGCCAAGTCTCTCGTGGACGAACTTAAATTCGCCAAGGCGCTGGCGAAGGTGAACTACGCCATCTACCTCCAGCCTGATGACGCGCGCTTCCACGCATTGAAGGGCAACATCTATCAATCCCTGCTCCAGTTCGCCGACGCCCGCGACGCCTACGCCCACGCGCTCGAACTGGACCCCGAGACACTGCACGCCGAGCGCAACATCAAGCTGTCCGAGAAAATTCTGGCCGACAATGCCGGCCAGTCCGCGATCAAGCCGGAAAGCCTGATGGCGCTGCGCAGCCAGATGAACCGCCAGCAGCGCAGCGCCGAGGCCATCGCCATGGCGACGCGGGAACTGGCCTCGCGAGAGCGTCAGGATCCGAAAGCCACCCTTGAATCATGGAAGGCCGTCGTAACCAAGCTCGGCTTCAACGGCGCGCTCAAGCGCGAGCCCGGCGGGCTTTCCCTCACAGTGCAGCAGGCGGATTTCAACGACCTTTCCCCCTTCCGCGAGGCGCCATTCGCCAAGCTCCACATTGCCGACACACAGGTGGACGACCTCGCGCCGCTCAGGAACATGGCGCTGACGACCCTCGACATCAGCAACACGCGGATCGTGGACTTCTCCGCGCTCAAGGGCATGCCGCTGACCCGCCTCGACGCGGCACGCACGCGCGCCACCAATTTCAACGTGCTGGCCGGCATGAAGCTCACCAGCCTCAACCTTGCCCACACGCGCATCGCGAGCCTCGCGCCGCTCAAGGACGCGCCGCTGCGTTTTCTCCAACTGGAAGGCTGCACAAACCTCACTGACTTCTCCGCCCTCGCCGAGTGCAAGCAATTGGAAGGCATCACGCTGCCCGTCGGCGCGAAGAACGTGGAACCCCTAAGGCAACTGCCCCGGCTCAGGCGGATCGGCTACGCCATGCCCGAGGCCGGCTGGGACCAAGTGCCATCGGCGGAGGGCTTCTGGAAGGTTCTGGAGCCACGCCCGGCCGGAGGCAAGTGAGGAGTGATGCGTGTCGCGTGAGTGTTGCCGGATGCGCTCGAACTGATCCACGCAACACGCAACACGACCGCCGTCTCCCCCTGTAGGTAATTCTCCCAACACGCCGCTTCCGCCAGAACTACACAAGGTTCAGCATTCCTGCACCTGCCACGGCGACCCCGCCGTCCGTAGCGTGGTGGCGTGATTCCGGTGGGCGACTCAATGACGGCGGCCGCGCGCGGCGCGGGAGCGAACGGCTCGCGCGTGGAGCAAAGCCCCAGCGCGTCCGCCGTCCGCGTG
The DNA here is from genome assembly GCA_005791875.1 of Verrucomicrobiales bacterium. Lineage (GTDB taxonomy): Bacteria > Verrucomicrobiota > Verrucomicrobiia > Limisphaerales > SXTU01 > SXTU01. Next base: position 7,958 of record SXTU01000070.1, on the reverse strand, counting down.
CTGCTCGTCGAGGATTCGCTGCCGGTGCGGCAGCGCATCCGCAGCCTGATCGAGGACAGCCCGATGCCGTGACGATCCGCGAGGACCGGCCCGTGCAGAGCCGCGAGGTGGTGATCGAGCGGCCCGACGGCGGGCGCTCCCATGTGCAGCCGCATCCGCAACTGCTGCGCGACGACTCGGGCGCGGTGGTCGGGGCGGTGAACATGCTCGTGGACATCACCGGGCGGCACCGGGCGGACGCGGCGCTGGGCACGAGCGAGGAGAAGTTCGCCAAGGTCGTCCACAACAGCCCGCATCCCATCCTGGCGATGCGCGTCGCCGACGGCCGCATCATCGAGGTGAACAATGCCTTCGCGCAGTTCTTCGGGCTGACGCGCGAGGAGGCGCTGGCGCTCTTCACCGAGAAGCCGGCGCAGTTCGATCTAGTCGTGACGGACCTGAACATGCCCGGCCTCAGCGGCACGGAGTTCGCCCGCAGGCTGCTGGCCCTCCGCCCCGACGTGAGGATCATCCTCACCACCGGCTACAGCGCCACGATCACCGCGGACGTCGCGCGCGAGTTGGGCTTCCGCGCGCTGCTCCCCAAGCCCTGCGACCTGCGCAGCCTCGGCGAGACCGTGCAGCGCGTGGTGACTGAACCCGCACACCCTCGACCCGCATGAGCAACATACTTCTGGTGGAGGACGAGGATCTCTTTGCCGAGATGGTCCGCAAGACGCTCGTCGCGGACGGCCACACGGTGGTGCGCGCGCGCAACGGCGCGGAAGCCCTGCAACTCTACGACCCCCAGACCGTGGCCCTCGTGATCACCGACCTGATCATGCCAGACGTGGACGGCATGGAACTCATCGTGAAGCTCCAGCAGCGTGACCCCGCCGTGCGGATCATCGCGATGACCGGCGGCGGCCGCTGCGGCGCGGACACCTACCTGTCAATCGCCGAACGCCTCGGCGCGCTGAAAACGCTGGCCAAGCCTTTCTCGATCAGAGTGCTCGCCGCAGCCATCAAGGAGTGCCTCGACGAGACGTGAGGCGGACACTCCTGTCCGCTGCCGGCGCTTCGCACCACAAACATGGTAGGGCCGACCTGTGGTCGGCCTCGTCATGCCATTTCGGAATGTGATTCGGAGGTATCGGTGGGGAACCACGACGCGCTTCGACTCCCTCTCCCTTCATCGGATGAGGGGAGAGGGCCGGGGTGAGGGGTTGCATGCGTCGGCGTTGGTGGCCACACCCCTCATCCGGCCTCCGGCCACCTTCTCCCCTCCTCCGAGGAAGGGAGAAGGCGCGCTGCCTTCCATCCAGAGCCACGAAGCCGCGCGCAGCGCGGCCCTACCGTGTGCAGAAACTGAAATCAGCCCCTCGGCGCGAGCTGCTTCTCCACCGGCACCTTGTCGAGCACGACGAACTTGGGCAGTCCGCCTTCCATCGGCACGCGCATCTCGCCCTCGATCAGCGGCGCGGCATACGCGATGAACTTCTCGTTCGGCAGGAAACCATCCTCGGTGATCCAGTCGCGCGGGAGGAAGTGCTCGACGTTGGCGATGTCGTCCAGCGGCTGGAGGTCGGTCGTCCACGTGTAGGGCTGGCTGCCCGTGCGGACGATCTTGACCATGAAGCCGCTCTTGCCACCGACGGCGGCGCGCACGGCAGTCTCGCCGCAGGCCACGGCCTCCGCCACGTCGGTCGCGCTGGCGAAGTGCGCGGCGGCGCGCTGCGCGTAGCCGAGCTTCACGGTGCGGGTCTTCAAGTTGAGCTTGCCCTGCACGATCTCCGCGAGCCGGTCGGCGGCCCCGCCCAGCACCGCGTGGCCGAAGGCGTCGAGGCGCGACTTGTCCACGCCGACTTCTTCGCCGTTGGGATGCTTGATGCCCTCGCCCGTGACGATGATGCAATGCTTCAGCTCCGCGACCGTCGCCTGCACGCGCGCGAGGAACTTGTCCTGCTCGAAGGGAATCTCCGGCAGCAGGATGATGTGCGGTGCGTCGGTGGCCTTGCGCTTGGCCAGCACCGTGCCGGCAGCGATCCAGCCCGCGGCGCGGCCCATCACCTCGATGATGCAGCAAGAGCCGTCGTCCGTCGCCATGGAGCCGACATCGCAAGCAACCTCCATGACCGTGGTGGCGTTGTATTTGATGACGGAGCCGTAGCCGTTGCAGTGGTCGGTGTGAGGCAGGTCGTTGTCAATCGTCTTGGGCACGCCGATGCAGCGCATGTCCCAGCCGCGCTTCACGGCCTCCTGATGAATCTTGTTCGTGGTGTCCTGCGAGTCGTTGCCGCCGGCGTAGAAGAAGAACCGGATGTTGTGCGCCTGGAAGACGGCGAAGAGCCGGTCCATGTCCTGCGCGGCCTTCTCGGGCTTCTTCTTGAAATCAACCTTGTAGCGGCACGTGCCCAGCGCGGCGGCGGGCGTGTGCTTGAGGCCCTCGATGGACCTGGCCTTCTCCTCGTTGAGGTCAATGAGCGTCTCGTTCAGGATGCCAAGGATGCCGTTCAGCCCGCCGTAAATCTCCTCGATGCACTCGTGGCGACCGGCCTCCTGAATGACGCCCGCGACGCTGGCGTTGATGACGGCGGTGGGGCCGCCGGACTGCGCGACGAGGAGATTGCCTGTGAGTTCAGCCATAAAAGATGGCGAGCGCGGACGTTGTTCTGCCTGGGAATTCTGGAAACGAAGGCCGCCCGGCGCAAGCGGGCCGCACCCTGCCAACCGTGCCGAATGGTGTCAAAGCGGGAATTCTCTTAGTTGACCCCAAGGGTGCTCAATCTCCGCCTTCCCACCGCGCCGGGCTTGGTGTTAGGATCGCTGCATGGACCTGACTCCGGACCTGTTCAAGGCCGACATTGCCGAGGCGTTGCGCGCCTACGACAAGTTCATCGTGTGCATTGCCAAGACGCCCGAGGACTGCGAGGGCGCGCTCCAGCGTCTCGTGGAAAAAGCCATCAAGGCCTACCAGCAGCGCGCGCCCGGCCTGCGCCACGGCATCGCGCTGGACAACCAGGTCACCATCATCCTGAGCCAGCCGCCGGAGGATTCCGCGCTGGAGAAGCCGCTCTGCGGCATCTATTTCAACCTCTCCTCCCCGTATCACAAGAAGCGCGCGCCGCAGTTGGCCAAGGTGGAGAAGTAGTCCCGCCTCGCGTAGCCGCCGAGGTAAGCCGGTGGAACCGATCTACGAACGACTGAGCAGCGAAGTCCGCCTCCTCACGTCGTCGGCTACTTTTCACCGCGGCCCGTGCCAGCGCTTCCACGCCAGACCCGGCCGGTCCGTCCGGAACGCCACCAGCCGCGTGTGCTCGACCTCGGTGACGTAAACGGTTCGCCCGTCCGGGCCGCCGAAGCAGACGTTGCTAGGCTTCGCGCCGAGGACAGGAACCTTGCGGATGATTTCACCCTTTGGTGACACGACGGCCACGACGCCCTCGCCGTAGCGGGCGATGTAGAGATTCCCATCCGCGTCGCAGCGGTGGCCGTCGAAGCCGTGATCCTCGAACTTGCGCAGGAGCCGCTTGTTCGCCAGCGACTTGTCCGGCGCAATGTCGAACACCCACAGGTCCCGCTGCACGCTCTCGTTCACGTAGAGATGCTTGCCGTCCGGGCTGACATCAATGCCGTTCGTCGTGCCCATGCCAGTCGCCAGACGCGTCGTCTTCCCGTCGCGGTCAATGCGCCAGAGCTGGCCGGTGCCGTCCTTCCAGTTCGGGTCGCTGGCGTAGAGCGTGCCGTCGAGCGCGATGGCGAGGTCGTTGGGCTGGTTCATCTGCGGGTTGTGCGCGAAGACGGAAATAGCCTTCGTCCTCATGTCCACGCGCAGGACGTTGTGCCCGACGTAGTCCGCGATGAACATGGAACCAGAGCGGTCGAAGACGATGCCGTTGCCGGTGCTCGTGCCGGGCAGAGTGACGAAGATTTCCGAGCGTCCGTCCGGTCTGGTTTTGCCGATGGTCTGCTGTTTGGCGAAGTTCACGGCGTAGATGTTGCCATCGCGGTCGCACGCGGGGCCTTCGATGCCGGGGGTGAACTCGCCGGGCTGAGTGAGCGCGCGCGGAGTCCAGAGCGGCTCGGTTGAACCAGGCGTCGCGCAGCCGGAGAACGCCGCCGGCACGGCGAGGGTTGCTGAAAGCCTCTGCACAAACTGGCGCTTGGTAAGCATGTCCGCACGCTAGCGCGTGGCCCGCCGGCTTGGCAACTGCCGGCTGGGTCGCAGCGCGCTTCTTTGCGCTTTGAACTTCGCGGCGCACTCAGACTATTCTCCCGCAGTTGACTCCATGAAAATCCTGCTCGCCGACGACGACGAAATCAGCCGCAAGATCATCGCCAGCTTCCTCGCGCGCTTCGGCTACGAGTCACTCGTGGTGCAGAACGGCGCGGAGGCATGGGAGATTTTGCAGACACCGCAAGCTCCGCCGCTGGCCATCTGCGACTGGATGATGCCCCGCATGACCGGCCCGGAGGTCTGCGCGCGACTGCGCGGCATCAAGCAGCCCGTCCGCACCTACGTCATCCTTCTCAGCTCGCGCAACAGCAAGCTGGACATCGTCAAGGGCCTCGACGCCGGGGCCGACGACTAGATCGTCAAGCCGTGCGATCTCACCGAGCTGCAGGCCCGCCTGCGCGTGGCTCTGCGCTCGCTCAAATACGAGGAGCAGCTCCGCAAGACCATCGCCGAATATGACCAACTCATCCGCCGCCACACGATGCTCGGCGAAATGGCCGGCCAGCAAGTCGCGGCACAATCCGCGCCCGCCGTGGTGAAGAACAAGTCGCTCCCGCAGTTGCAAGTCGGCGACCTCGTCGTGGACGCCGCGCGTGCGTCGGGCGATGCCGAGCAAGTGCTCTTGTCGGCTGGAGAAGTCATCACCCCGCACCGACTCAGCACGCTCGCCGAGCTGTCCGCCGCGCAGGCGCAAGCCATCCCCGTCGCCGTGGTGGAAGCGCCGGAAGCGAGCCGGGCTTTTCTTCGGCTGGACGCGTAGCCGCAGAGGTCAGGAGGCGGATTCGGCGCGGTGGACTGCCGGAAGAATCCGCCTCCTGAACTCTGCGGCTACCAGACGTCTGCGGCCCGGAGCCACTCCAGCAGCCGCGCATCCGCAGCGGGAAACGCGTAGTTCCCCAGCGTTTCCCGAGTCACCCACGCCACAGCCTGAGACCCGATGGCGCGTGGCTCAGCCCCTTCATCCGCCAACGTGCAGCGGAAGAAACGGAGATGAACGGACTTTTCCGGGTAGTCGTGAGTGATGCGCTTGATCTCCTCGTGAACGCGGACGTCCACGCCGAGTTCCTCGCGAAGTTCGCGGCGCAAACATTCCTCGAAGCTCTCGCCCGGCTCGCGCTTGCCGCCTGGAAATTCCCACAGGCCAGCGAGGTGGCAGCCATCAAGACGCTGCGTGATGAGGAGCTGGCCAGCACGGAAGAGCAGACCGGCGCTGACTTCGACGGAAGCGCGAACTGCGAATTGCGAATTGCGAATCGGCTCCGGATCGCCTGCCGCGTGCTCTGGCGGATTCGTCATTCGGAATTCGCCATTCGACCTTACCTGCCCACGCTCTTGTAAACCCACCCGCGCTTCTCCATCTCCACCGGGTCGAAGAGATTCCGACCGTCGAAGAGGATCGGGTGCGACATCGCGTGCCGCGCGCGGTCGAGATCGAGCTGCTTGAACTCCGGCCACTCGGTAGCAACCACGAGCGCGTCGCAGCCCTCGGCCACGGCGTTCATGTCCGCGAGGTAGGTGATCGTGGGGCCGGACGGCAGGACGCCCTTGGCCTTGTCCATCGCCTTGGGATCGAACACGCGGAGCGACGCGCCTTCCTTCAGCAGCCGCTGGCAAAGATCAATGGCCGGCGACATGCGCACGTCGTCCGTGTTCTGCTTGAAAGCCAAACCCAGCACGCCGATTTTCTTGCCCTTCAAGACCCAGAGCGTGTCGGTGAGCTTCTTGAGGAAGCGCTCCATCTGGTCGGCGTTGATGTGCTGGACCTCCTTGAGCAACTGGAAATCGTAGCCGAGCTGGTCGGCGATCTTGATAAACGCGCTCAAGTCCTTCGGGAAGCACGAGCCGCCGAAACCCAGGCCCGCGTTGAGGAAGCGCCGCCCGATGCGCGCGTCCATGCCCATGCCATTGGCGACCTCCTCGACGTTCGCCCCGCTGGCCTCGCAGATCGTGGCGATGGCGTTGATATAGGAAATCTTCAGCGCGAGGAAGGAGTTCGCCGCGTGCTTGATCAGCTCGGCAGAGTTGATGTCCGTCACGATGATCGGCGCGTTGAACGGCGCATACAGCTCGCGCATCGCCGCTGCTGGCCGCTGTGAACCGACGCCCACGACGATGCGGTCCGGCTTCATCAAGTCCTCGACTGCGAAGCCCTCGCGCAGGAACTCCGGGTTGCTCACCACGTCGAAGTCCACCTTCGCCTTGCAGTAGCGCTTGATCGTCTCGGCGACCTTCTCACCGGTCTTCACCGGCACCGTGCTCTTGTCCACGACGATCTTGTAGCTCGTCATTCCGCCAGCGATGTCCCGCGCGACACGCTCGATGTAGGACAAGTCCACCGAGCCGTCCGGCTGCGGCGGCGTGGGCACGGCGATGAAAATCACGTCCGACTTTTCCACGCCCTCGGCGGTGTCGCCGGTGAAGCTGAGGTGTCCGGAGGCGACGTGCTTCTTCACCATCTCCTCCAGCCCCGGCTCGTAAATGGGGATGCCACCTTTGCGGAGCAGTTCGACCTTCCTCAGGTCGTTGTCCACGCAGATGACGGTGTGGCCGACCTCGGCGAAGCAGGCTCCGGTCACAAGGCCGACGTAGCCCGTGCCGATGATGGTGAGTTTCATGGCGGAAGAGATTCAGACTGCACCGACCCGCCGCGCGCCGAGGCTACTTCTTGGCGGGCGCGTTCTTGACAGGGGCGGCAACAGCGGGCGCGGCGACCGCAGGTGCAACGACCGCAGGTGCAACGACCGCAGGTGCGGCGACAGCAGGTGCAACCAGCGTCGTCGTGGCTGACGCGCCGCCCAACGCGAGCTTGGGGTCCTTGCGCAAGAGTTGATCGCGACGCATCTCGGCCTCCATGCGCCAGACCGTGACGGGCTTGGCGCGGAGCACCTCGTCGTAGAGCCGGAGCGCCTGATCGTTGCGGTTCTTCTGCTCGTGGAGCAGGCCGAGCGCGAGCTTGGCCTGATGCGCCTCGGGCGCGCTGCTGTGCTGGGAGATGAACTGCTCGTAGCTGACGATGGCCTTGTCAAATTCCCCGGCAGCCTCCTGGCACGCGGCCACGCCCATCGCAGCGGTTGCGGCACCGGGATCGGCGGCATTCTCGGCCAGATACTTCTCAAAGCGCGCCTTCGCCTCGGCATACTTGGCCTCGGCGAAAAGCCGGTCTGCGGCGAAGAGCAGCGCACGGTGGGCGGCAGGTGTGCCAGCGTGCTGCTCGGCGACCTTGAGATAATCGGCGGCGAGCGGCTGCCCCTTGCCCGACTTGTCGGCCTTGTCGGCGGGACGGTTCAGCGCGGCGAGCGCGGCGTTGGCCTCGGCTTCCTTGCCATGCCGGACGTGCTTGTAGGTGTAGGCCGCGAACCAGACCGCGATGGCGGCAGCGCCGACATAGACGAGCTGGTGCTTGTGCGTCTCGAACCACGCCATCGCTTCGATCTGCCAAGAGGACTGCGGTTCGGTTGGTGTTGCTTCTGGTTGCACAGTTAAGGAAGCGCATCTTCGGAGCGAGCACCAAAAACGCAAGTCCAAAGGTTCGCGAATCAGGGCTTCTTCGCCGCGCCGAAGACCTGCTTGAGCAAATCCGTCGTGCGCGCCGCCGGGTTCTCGCGGATGCGCTTCTCCTCCTCGGCCACGACCTTGAACAGGCCGTCCATCGCCTTGCCCGTCACGTAGGCGTCCACGTCCAGCGTGGCGGCATCGAGGCCGAGGTTCTTGCCGAACGCGCCGCCGAAGGTCTGCGCGATGC